>JABMML010000179.1 GCA_013205585.1 Chitinophagaceae bacterium
TAAATTTAATATCTACGATCAACTACACGATAAGTATCAGTAGAACCATAGTATTTTATAAATATAAAAGCCGACCCTATAAATAATATTAAATAATATTAAATAATATATTGGGTCGGCTTTAATTTAATCTCTTAACACCACGGTAATTTTATAGTTTTTAGTTTCATTAAAATCTACTGTAATATCCTGACCGCCAAATCTAAAAACGGCTTGAATAGGGAAGATCACATTCTGAAAAATATAGATATTCCTTTTTTGTTGATTGGTTCTAGGAAACATCTCTTGGAAGGACCCCTTATTAAATGTATACTCCGTTAAAGTAGGTTTTGGCATTTCGCCAGATAAAGTAGCTGAACCGCCTGAAACTGATTCAACACTCACTTCAATAATATTGCCACTTGGATTTGCAGGTTCAGAGGTAATACTGGCATTGCTTATCATGTATGACTTACTAATAACTTTATAGGGATATTCATAAATTCCAATATATTGGTCTTTTTTCCAATAGCCAACCAGGGTAGTATCTCTATCATATATGCTTTTATAGCTTAATTCGCCATAACCTTCTTTTTTGCCTTTTTTAAAGCTGCCTTTAAACACACTGCCTGAGGTATCTGTCAAAACACCCATACCATCTGGTTGACCATTTTTTTGATCGCCCACATAGGTGGTTGCTGTTTGATAATTAGTTTGTGCATTTAAATTGTTTACTTGACATAGGATGGATAAAGCAATTAAACAGGAGATGGTCATTTTCATATTGATAATTTATTTTACTAATTTATAGAGATCTAGTAAAGTTAGGGTTTAGATATTTCAAAGTTATGGATAGCAGGCCTCATATTTAATAATAGTCTATTTAACATAATGTTAATTATAAGCACAATATATAGGTTTAAATGGGTCAAATGACTGTAAATCAATAGTAATAGATTAGGTATGGTAGAACCCAGTTAGAACTAAATTAGTACTAATCTATAACTAATATAGAGGATTTATGTCTAGCCTATAAGAAATCTAGAACTAATTTATTAGGGGAATTATTCAGTATAAATTAGTATTTTGTATATCAATTCAACCTCTAATCATATTTAATTTTAAATACAATGGCTAAGAATTTAAGTCGTAGAAAGTTTGTACAAAATGCAGGATTATCCTCTATTGCTTTGGGGCTTAGTCCACAGTTTATAAAGGCAGAATCAAGTGCTAAAATGGATAAAGTACGTATAGGTATTATAGGTACTGGTTACAGAGGTCAGAGCCATTTAGAGATGCTTTGCCAGCGTAAAGACACTGTTATTGTCTCTTTTGCCGATCCAGACCCTAGAATGTTAGCCGATGCCCAAAAGATACTTAAAGACGCCGGCAGACCAGCTGCTCTAGAGTTTAAAAATGGCAACGAAGACTACAAAAACCTTTTACAAAGACATGATATTGATGCAGTTATCATTGCTACCCCTTGGGAATGGCATATTTCACAGGCTCTAGAATCTATTAAAAATGGTATTATTCCAGGTGTAGAGGTTTGTGGAGCCATTAAGCTATCCGATTGCTGGGATATTGTCAATGCCAGTGAAAAAGCAGGTATTCCTGTAATGTGTTTAGAGAATGTTTGTTACCGTAGAGATGTGCTTGCGGTCTATAATATGGTCAAAAAAGGCCTATTTGGTGAATTATTACACCTACAAGGTGGTTATGAGCACGATTTAAGAGGGGTCAAATTCAATAGCCCTAATTCCTCTGATAGTGCTTCTGGTGTTGAGTTTGGTGAAGGTAAAGGTTTTAGTGAGGCTGCCTGGAGAACCAACCACTCCTTATATAGAAACGGAGAGCTATACCCAACCCATGGTTTAGGTCCTATAGCCATGATGACCGATATTAATAGAGGGAACCTTCTAACCAGGTTATCATCGGTTGCTACAAAGGCAAGAGGTTTACATAAATATATAATTGAGCACCCTAAAGGTGGTGATAATCACCCAAATGCGAAATTAAAATTTAAGTTAGGAGACATCGTAACGACTACCTTACAAACAGCTAATGGGGAGACCATGCTACTTACCCACGACACCAATTCACCTCGTCCTTATAATTTAGGGTTCAGGGTTCAAGGAGTTCAAGGTTTATGGCAGGACTATAGTTCAGGGCAGTTCAAATCGGGACATATATATATAGAAGGCGTTTCTCCCAAAGCGCATCAATGGGAAAACCCAGAAGCCTACTTAAAGCAGCATGATCATCCATTATGGAAAAAATATGAGGCGGATGCCGAGGGTGCTGGTCATGGTGGTATGGACTTTTTTGTAGTCAATGCCTTTGTAGAGTGTATTAAAAGAAAGGTTCCTTTCGAGTTAGATGTATATGACTTAGCTACTTGGTATGCCATTACACCGCTTTCTGAAAAATCGATTGCTGAAAATGGACAGATGCAATTAATACCAGACTTTACAAGAGGTAAATGGAAAAATAAAAAGAATGATTTTGCAATGCATGAAGATTATTAAAAAGAATAAAGGTTATTAATTTTCATTTTTAACCCCTACTCTATTTAGCCTAGCTAGTTCAGTTTATTATACTGCTCTAATAATCGTATTTGATTCAGCGTGCGCACTAAGTTCTGGCCCTCATACTTGGCACCGTAGTATATATCATTGTTTAAATGGTCCGTTAAAAAACGTAGGGCCTGCATGTAAATCATAAATTGCCCACCATAGAAAAAGTGGTCCCTTTCAAAAGACGATAATTCATCTTGCATAAAATACAAGTAGCCTTTTTCAAGCGCCTTCCACTTAGTGGCGTCCACCACTACCTTATTTAAATCTTTTTCTTCTTCTGAAACTTTACATAAACAAGTACGGCACATATCTCCTATATCGCTAATAAAATAGCCCGCCATTACAGTGTCTAAATCAATTACGCAAATGGCTTTTTCTATGCCGTTATTTTTTTGAAATAATACATTGCTAATTTTAGTATCGTGATGGGTTACTCTTTTTTTAACCTCGGCATGATGTATAAATGCACTGTATATTTCAACATATTTTTTATGAGCTACTAAAAATGAAATGGCTTCTTTGGTTTCAGTAATTCTTTGTGCATTTCCTTTTACAATAGCCTCTGAAAACTGATGGTATCTTAAATTTAAATTATGAAAATCGGGAAGGCTATCTTTTAATTGACTGGCTTCAAAATTTTTCAGCACAGAAGTAAAACCTGCAAATTGCATAGCGGCCTGCTCTACTTGGTTTTCATTTTCTAAAACACTTAAAGCATAGCCTTCTATTTTATGAAAAGCCCTGTAATAGCCACCCTCCCACTCTACTAAAGTATTTCCATTCAATGTAGGTACTAAATGGGTGAATAAATAAGAAGAATTATTTTTTTGCAAGTAGCTAGAAATAGCATTGATATTCTCATCAATTGCAGTTGGGCTTTTGAAAACACTATGATTAATACATTGCAAGATATAGGCACTCTTATTGGTTTGAATAGAATAAGTAGTATTGATTAAGCCCTGCTGAATGGGTGCGTAACTATCTACCTGCCAACCATATAATGAAAAAATTTCTTGCATATAAATTTTATAATTAAAAGTACAAAAAATATGCGCATTGTTCGTACCTTGATGATAATATAAACGATTGTATATGAGCATGGATCGAAGAAAGTTTTTGAACCTAAGTAGTTTAGGTATTTCAAGTTTTACCATCACTGGCTTTATACCCAAAACGGTACAAGATATTACTGGCAGCTCGAATACAATTAGCAGTTTGAATGCAGTGGTGAATCCTGTTGTAGTGGCTACCTGGGATGCAGGCTTGGCCGCTAACCTTGCTGCTTGGAAAATAATTGGTATAGGTGGAAACGCTTTAGATGCGGTAGAAAATGGTGTGAAAGTAACGGAAGATGAAATTAATTGCTGTGTAGGTTTAAGCGGCAATCCCGATAGAGATGGTCATGTTACCTTAGACGCTTCCATTATGGATCATGAATTTAATTGTGGATCTGTTGCTTTTTTAGAACGCATTAAGCATCCTATATCTGTGGCTAGAAGAGTGATGGAAAAAACACCCCATGTAATGCTAGTGGGTGAAGGTGCTCAACAATTTGCCCTCTCAGAAGGTTTTACTTTAGAACCAGCTACTTTATCAAAAGATGCAAAATTATCTTATGAAAACTGGTTAAAAAAATCGGAATATAAACCTGTTATCAATATTGAAAGAAAACAAGCAACAAGTCAATTAGACCCTTCCCTCATGGCACCTCCTAAATTAAGCAATGGGGAGTGGAACCATGACACCATTGGTATGATTGCCTTAGATAGTTTTGGAAACTTGAGTGGTAGTTGTACCACCAGTGGTGCAGGTTTTAAAATGAGAGGTCGTGTGGGTGACTCCCCTGTTATTGGTGCAGGCTTATATGTAGACAATGAAGTGGGTGCGGTGGTTGCCACTGGACAAGGAGAAGACGTCATTCGTGTGGCAGGCGCCAGTGCAGTAGTGGAACAAATGAGACAAGGTAAATCACCTGAGGAAGCTTGTAAATTTGTAGTGGAGAGAATTAGACGCATTAAAAAAGAGAAGGCAAAAGATATTCAAATATGTTTTATCGCGCTGAATAAAAAAGGGGAAGCAGGTGCTTACGCTTTACATAAAGGTTTTAATTATGCAGTGCATACAAAGGATGGAAATAAATTATTTGAATCTTCTTCATTAGATTAATCTATTATGTCAAAAATTAAATTAGAGATTGCTGTATTTTCTGTAGAAGCTGCCCTAGCTGCTATTGAAGCGGGTGCTGATAGAATTGAATTTTGTGAAAACCCTTTAGAAGGAGGTACTACCCCCTCTTTTGGAAGTTTATCTACACTTATAAGCTTAACATCCAAACCAGTCTTTCCTATCATCAGACCTAGAGGAGGCGATTTTTTATATACGAAAAACGAATTCAAGGTGATGAGATCAGATGTACTGATGGCTAAAAAACTAGACTATCCAGGCATTGTCATTGGACTATTAAACCAAGATGGAAGTATCGATGTTGAAAGAACAAAAAGATTAGTGGATTTAGCAAGTCCAATGGAAGTAAGTTTTCATAGGGCCTTTGATAGATGTATCGACCCTTTCAAGGCTTTGGAAGATATTATTGCAACAGGTTGTAAAAGAATTTTAACTAGTGGTCAAGTACCGAATGCAGCAGATGCGCAACCCTTATTAAAAAAATTAATTGAACAAGCGGGCGATAGAATTATTATTATGCCAGGTTCTGGTGTGCGTTCTAATAATATCAAAGAAATTATTCAGTCAACAGGTGCTAAAGAAATACATAGTAGTGCGCGTAAAATGCAAGCAAGTCAAATGCATTATTTTAAATCATCCATGCAGGAAGAATTATTGTCAACTGGAATAGATTTTGATGAGATTAGAAAAATGCTAGAACAATTATAATTGCCACTAATACAACATACGCGCTCTAATAGTATGCTTTACTTCTTTTAATAGTGCAATAGCCGTTTTAGATAATTTAGAATCTACATCTAATACTACATAGCCAATTTCATCATTGGTTTTTAAATATTGTCCCACAATATTTATTTTATTTTTAGACATCACCGTATTAATAGCACTCAATACACCCGGTACATTATTATGCATATGTAAAATACGGTGTGCATTTTCAACCGGTGGTAAACTAATAGAAGGTATGGTATGAGAACCATAAGAAACCCCACGCTCTAAGTATTGATATAATTTAATACTTACATCTTCTCCAATATTTTCTTGCGCTTCTTCGGTAGAACCACCAATATGGGGCGTCAGCATCACATTGGCTAAGCCTTGTAGCGGTGTGGTAAAAACATCTCCATTTTTTTCAGGTTCAATTGGAAATACATCAATAGCAGCCCCTCCTATTTTTTTATCCGTGATGGCTTTACTTAAAGCATCTAAATCAACTACTTCACCACGCGCATAGTTTATTAAAATTGCGCCTTGTTTAAATTGACTTATCACCGCCTTGCTAATTAAATTTTTAGTTTGACTGGTTTCTGGAACATGCAAAGAAATAATATCAGAACTACTTACAATATCTTTTATAGATTTTGCGGGCTTGGCATTACCTAAAGGTAGTTTTGTTTCAATATCAAAAAATTGAATTTTCATACCCATGGCTTCTGCCAAAATACTTAACTGCGTACCAATATTACCATAGCCAATAATGCCCATTGTTTTTCCTCTTAGTTCAAAACTTCCTTTTGCTTCTTTATTCCAAATGCCTTTATGTGCCGCTGTATTTTTATCTACAATTTTTCTAATGAGCATAATAGATGCGCCAATGACTAATTCGGCAACACTTCTTGTATTACTATAAGGTGCGTTAAATACCGCTACCCCTTTTTGCTTACACGCTTTTAAATCAACTTGGTTAATGCCAATACAAAAACATCCAATGGCTTGTAATTTTTTAGCACTCTCTAATACTTTTTTGGAAATAAAAGTTTTAGAACGAATACCTAAAATGTGCACGTCCTTTATAATCTTGATTAATTCCTCCTCACTTAAAGCCCCAGCTACCTTTTTTACATCTGTATATCCCATGTCTTTAAAATACTGAACTGCCTTATCACTTATGTTTTCAAGGAATAAGACTTTAATTTTATCCTTAGGATAGCTAGTGGCATCAAAATTACTCATGGCACAAAGTTAAAAAAAATTAACTGTTTGCTATTCATTAACAATAAATTATGTGTTTATATCGTTAATTTAGTAGCTATAAATGGTTATGGCCACCTTATAAAACTAACAGATGTTCATTCGATTCACCCTCTTACTAGGTTTTTTCTTTTTAAGCATTTCCTGCGGAACGGGTCAAGGCCCTCGTTTTTTAGATATTTCAGCTACTACCATCCTAAATAATGATGATAAAGAGCGTTTAATTGCAGAGGTTAAAGCTAAATATGAGACGATACTAGGTAATAAGGGTTTTAGTGGCCAAATTTTGATAGCCAAAAACGGCGAAGTTATTTTCGAAGATTACAAAGGCTATTCTAATTATTCAGATAAAACGGCCATCCTTCCCGAAACCCCTATTCATTTAGCCTCTATTTCTAAAACATTTACGGGCATGGCTGCTCTTAAATTATGGGAACAAGATAAATTAGATTTGAAAGCGACCGTTACTAAATACTTTGCCAATTTTCCTTATAAAGAGGTGACGATAGAACAATTACTTTCTCATCGTAGTGGCCTACCCGATTATTCTTATTTCATGGAACCCAATAAGTATAAAACTGTGAAAGTGAAAAATAAAAGGGGCCGTTGGGTTAAGAAATTAAAATTAATAAAGGCTGAAACCCCATTTAGGCAAGGGTTGTATAATAATCAGGATGTACTAGACTATATGGTGACCAAGCGCCCTGCACCAGCTGCTATGCCCAATAGAGTATTCAAATATTGCAATACTAATTTTGTAGTATTGGCTTTAATTATTGAAAAAATTACTGGTCAAGACTTCCCTACTTACATGGCAGAAACTATTTTTAAGCCATTGAAAATGGAAAATACCTATGTATTTAGTGCCAAGACTATTGACAAGTACACGCCTTCTTATAATGCACGCATGGTTCCTTATAAAATTGAAAAGTACGATTGCATTTATGGAGATAAAAACGTGTATAGTACCGCAAGAGATATGTATTTATGGGATAAGGCTTTAACAGAAGGCAGTTATGTAAAAGAAAGTACTTTAGAAATGGCTTATCAGCCGCAGAGCCCTATTAATAAGTATCACCATAACTACGGCTTAGGCTGGCGTATTTTGGCTAAACCTAATGAAGAAAGACTAGTATATCATAATGGTTGGTGGCATGGAAATAATACTGTATTTACACGCTTAATTAGTGAATCGGCGACGATCATTATTTTGGGCAATAAGTTCAATAGGTCTATCTACAAAGGCAAGGAAATTGCGTCTGTTTTTACAGGTAAAGTAGATACCACTGACTTGTTGGACTAAAGTTGCCCTTTTTTGCCCTTTTTTGACTTTTACCCCCTATTTTTGCAGACCTCAAAAGAAATTAAACAGAAAACAAAAGAATAAGTATTGCTATGAAAGATCTTCTATTTTATGCCGTTCCGGCAATGGGTATTGTAGGTTTATTGTATACACTCTTGAAA
>JABMML010000180.1 GCA_013205585.1 Chitinophagaceae bacterium
ATATAAAACCTATTAAAATACCTCTAAATATTTTAAAGCTCCAGTCCGACTTTGTCGAATTGGAGCTTTTTTATTTTCGCCCAATCTTCAACACTAAGTCCCGCCCAAATTCCCATCCAAAATTTCTGACCCCAATATCCGTTCAAATAACTATTTTTGTGCTCTAAAAATAACAAGCTAACAACCCTGTTTAAAAATGAACAATACCTACACCTCGTTGGTTAATCAAACCTTTCATTTTCCCCAAGAAGGTTTTGATGTGGATGATAATGGTTATTTAAAATTTAATGGAGTGGATCTGAAAGCCATCATTGAAAAACATGGTACTCCATTAAAGTTAACTTACATGCCTAAAATTGGTATGCAAATTAAAAAAGCAAAGCAAATGTTTGCTGCTGCTTTTAAGAAACATAAATACGAGGGAGATTACTTTTATTGTTATTGCACTAAGAGCTCACACTTTTCATTTATTGTGGAAGAGGCCTTGTCTCACAATGTACATTTAGAAACTTCTTTTGCTTACGATATTGATATTATTAACCAATTGTATAAGCGTAGAAAAATTAATAAAGATATTTTTATTATTTGTAATGGCTACAAGCAGAAATTATACATGAGTAGAATTTCTAAATTAATTAATACAGGTTTTAAAAATGTAATACCTGTTTTAGATAATAAAGAAGAGTTACAATTTTATAAGCGTAATACCAAAGAGCCTTTTAAATTAGGTATTAGAGTGGCTTCAGAAGAAGAGCCTAGTTTTCCTTTCTATACTTCACGTTTAGGTATTAGGGCAAAGGATATTCTTGAATTTTATGTAGATGAGATTGAGGGTTATGAAGATAAGTTTCAATTAAAAATGTTGCATATCTTTTTAAACAAGGGTATTAAAGACGATATCTATTATTGGTCTGAATTAAACAAGATCATCAACTTGTATTGCCAGCTTAAAAAAATATGTCCTGAATTAGACTCTATTAATATTGGAGGAGGTTTCCCTATTAAGCATTCATTAGGTTTTGAATATGATTATCAATTCATTATTAATGAAATTGTATCGAATATTAAAAAGGCATGTAAAAAAGCAAAAGTGCCAATGCCAAATATTTATACTGAATTTGGAAGCTATACAGTGGGAGAGAGTATGGCGCATATTTACAAGGTACTTGCTGAAAAGAAACAAAACGATAGAGAGTGTTGGTATATGATTGATTCTTCTTTTATTACCACTTTACCTGATACCTGGGGTATTGGTGAAAAGTTTTTGATGTTGCCGGTAAATAAATGGGAGAATGATTACCAACGTGTGGTATTAGGAGGGCTTACTTGCGATAGTCATGATTATTATGATTCAGAAGAACATATCAATGAGGTATTCTTACCTAAATTGAAAAATGACTTATTAGAAGACAAGGCCGAAGAGAATAATGAATCTTTATATGTAGGATTTTTCCATACAGGTGCTTATCAAGATCAAATTAGTGGCTATGGAGGAATTAAGCATTGCTTGATACCCTCTCCAAAGCATGTGATTGTAGAAAAAGATGCTAAAACCGGAAAGCTGGTTGATTGGGTCTATGCAAAAGAGCAAACTGCTAAATCCATGCTTAAGATATTGGGCTATTTAAGATAGGCTCTAATTTAGTCTCGAATATAGTCTCGAAATCTATTAATTTTTGCGATTTTACTCTATTTTCAAGCAATTATGGCATATTATCTTATTATTAACTGCCTAAAAGTCTTGAAAACAAATTTGTAAGAGATTTCCAAATCACCTAATTTTGACTCAAATAGTAGATGTTATGTACCCTGAAGAGTTTGTATTACCAATGAAAGCTGAATTAGTTGATAATGGTTTTGAAGATTTAACAACAGCAGCTGAAGTAGAAAATGCAGTTAAACAAAAAGGTACAACATTAATTGTGATTAATTCGGTTTGTGGTTGTGCTGCTGGTGCTTGTAGACCAGGTGTTTTAATGGCAGTAGCCAATGCAACTCAAAAACCAGATCGTATCACAACTAGTTTTGCAGGATTTGACATAGAAGCGATTAATAAAGTAAGAGAATTACACTTACCTTATCCTCCTTCTTCTCCAGCAATTTTATTATTTAAAGATGGTCAGTTAGTGAATATGGTGGAAAGACACCAAATTGAAGGCCGACCTGCTCAAGTAATCGCACAGCACTTAATTTCAGTGTTTCAAGAACATTGTAATTAATTCAAAAATATTGATAAACGCTTTTTGTTTTTAGATGGGTTAGTAAACACGGCCGCACTTTCTAGTGTGGCCTTTTTTTTTCGTACATTGCATTACCTTATTTATATCAAACTATGTATCCCAATTTATATTATTTAGTCGATGACTTAGTGGGGGTTAAATTAAATGGATTAAAGCTTATCAATTCATTTGGTTTTTTTGTAGCCATCGCCTTTGTGGCCTCTGGTTATGTCTTATACCTTGAATTAAAAAGAAAGGAAGCATTAGGGGAGTTTAGGTCTAAAGAAGAAAAGATGATTGTGGGAGCACCTGCTTCTACTGTTGATTTAATTACCAATTTTATTTTTGGCTATTTGTTTGGTTATAAGATAGTTGGAGCCTTTACCATTGAAAATGCTTTAAATAATACACAGGCCTTTATTTTATCCTTAGAAGGAAATATGCTAGCAGGTTTACTAATAGGTGGGTTAATGGTATATATAAAATGGAGAGAAAAAAACAAAGAAAAATTAGCAAAGCCTGAAACCAGGATACTTACTGTATGGCCGCATGATAGAGTAGGTGAAGTGGTTTTACAAGCTGCCTTATGGGGTTTTTTAGGGGCCAAAATTTTTCATAATTTAGAAAATATAGATGAATTAGTAAGAGATCCTATTGGGTCGCTTATTTCATTTAGTGGATTAACTTTTTATGGAGGTTTAATTTTAGCCACCATTGGCGTCATTGTATACATCAGAAAACATAATATTCGAGTAATACATTTTGCAGACGCCATGGCACCCACTATGCTATTTGCTTATGCAGCTGGAAGAATAGGATGTCATATTAGTGGAGATGGCGATTGGGGTATTGTAAATTTAGCTCCCAAGCCTTTTACATGGTTACCCGATTGGGCTTGGTCTTCTACCTATGCGCATAATGTTTTGAATGAAGGAGTGCCTATTAATGGATGTGTTGGAAATTATTGTAACGAACTTCCTGCTGCTGTTTTTCCAACTACCTTGTATGAAATAATCATCATGTTTGCCTTATTTGCAATCATGTGGTCGTTTAGAAAAAAAATTACGCAACCAGGTATACTTACTGGTATTTATTTAATTTTTGTAGGAGGGGAGCGTTATTTTATTGAAAAAATTAGGGTGAATAATAAATACATGTCACTTCCTTTTCAGCCTACTCAAGCAGAACTTATTTCTACTTTTTTAATACTTATTGGAATTGTATTTTTGATTCAATCAAATCGTTGGTTCCCTAAAACTATTGTTAAACCATAAATAATTATTATGCCGTCATTTGATATTGCTAGCTCTGTAGATATTCAAACATTGGATAATGCAGTAAATATTGTGAAAAAAGAAATCACCAATCGTTTCGACTTTAAAGGCAATCATGTAGTGATTGATTTAAATAAGAAAGATTATATGTTGAAATTAGAATCAGATTCTGAGATGAAAATTCAGCAGATTGTAGATGTATTGTTAAGTAGATCGATGAAACAAGGTATTGATGCCTCGGCCTTTGATTTCTCGAAAGAGGCCTTTCCGAGTGGTAAAATTTTCAAAAAGGACGTTTCTGTAAAAAATGGCCTAAAGCAGGAAGACGCCAAAAAGGTGGTCAAACTCATTAAAGAAAGTGGCTTAAAGGTGCAGGCGGCCATTATGGACGATATTGTACGTGTTACAGGCAAGAAAATTGATGATTTGCAAGATGTTATAGCTGCTTGTAGGGCGGGTAATTTGGGCCTTCCTTTACAGTATATCAACATGAAATAAGAGGGAATAGCCCTTTTAAGCGTTTAAAATTTGGCCACAACCTAGCTTTAAGCTAAATTTGCGTCCTATTAAATAAATTGTACGGCAAAACCCGTGCATCCTTAAAAATCATAATTATGAGAGAAGGTATCCATCCAGAAGCGTATCGTTTTGTAGTGTTCAAGGACATGAGTAACGGTATGCAATTCTTAGGCAAATCAACTGCACAAACCAGGGAAACAGTATTGTTTGAAGACGGTAAAGAGTATCCAATTATTAAATTGGAGATTTCTAACACTTCACATCCTTTTTACACTGGTAAAAATATGTTGGTTGACACCGCTGGTCGTATTGATAAATTCAACAAGCGTTACGCCAAGAAGCAATAAAAGAGAGACCATTAAAAAATATTCTTTTTTATACTTATTCAAACCCTTTCTTACGCAAGTAAGAGAGGGTTTTTTGTCAAAAAAGACTTTTGAGTACTTACCTTTGTAATGTAAATTATCAATTATGCCAACACTAGATATACTTGCTTTTGGAGCCCACCCCGATGATGTGGAGTTGGGATGTGCGGGGACTTTGTTATTGGCAGTGTCTGAAGGAAAAAAAGTAGGCATTGTTGATTTAACTAAAGGGGAGCAAGGAACAAGAGGTACCACTTCCCAAAGATTAAAGGAAGCGCAGTTAGCTTCTCAAGTCATGGGCATTGGTGTGAGAGAAAATTTAGGTATGTCCGATGGCTTTTTTGAGAATAATAAAGAAAATCAATTTGCCATTATTGAAACCATTAGAAAATATCAACCCTCCATTATTTTTTGCAATGCACCCGAGGACCGTCACCCGGATCATGGACGCGCTTCTAGTTTAGTAGTGGACGCCGCATTTTTATCTGGCCTCGTTAAAATTCAAACTACACATAATGGAGTCGTGCAAGCGCCTTGGAGACCTACACAAGTATTTCATTATATACAATCACGATATCTAACGCCCAATTTTGTAATAGATATTAGTGCTTTTATGGACAAGAAGATGGAAGCCATACTTGCACATAGTTCTCAGTTTTATGACCCCAATTCAACAGAGCCAGAAACCTTTATTTCAGGTAATTCTTTTTTAGAATTTGTGAAAGGAAGGGCCAAGGAATTAGGGCATCAAATAGGAGTGGATTATGCAGAAGGTTTTATTACCCAAAAGTTATTAGGTATTCGTAGTTTTGAGGCAATCATTCAAAAGACAACATAGAAATATTTTAACCCTTTATAATTTATCATTATGGCCATTGTTAAAGTAGGATTAGTGCAAATGACATGTGAGGCATCTAAGGCTGCCAACACTTTAAAAGCAATTGAAAAAGTAAGAGAGGCGGCGAAAAAAGGGGCGAACATTATTTGCTTACAAGAATTATTTACTTCACTTTATTTTTGTGATGTAGAAGCTTATGATAATTTTAAATTAGCTGAACCTATTCCAGGTGAAACAAGTAATACATTCGCTACTTTAGCCAAAGAATTAGGCGTGGTTATTATTGCTTCCTTATTTGAAAAAAGAGCAGAAGGTTTATACCATAACACCACAGCAGTTTTAGATGCAGATGGTACTTATTTAGGAAAGTATCGTAAAATGCATATTCCCGATGATCCTGCTTATTTTGAAAAATTTTATTTCACACCAGGCGACTTAGGCTATAAAGTTTTTAAAACAAAATTTGCCACCATTGGTGTTTTAATATGTTGGGACCAATGGTATCCAGAAGCTGCAAGAATTACTAGTTTAATGGGTGCTGAAATGTTATTTTATCCAACTGCTATTGGTTGGGCGACTGCACAAGACGAAGCCACTAATAAAGAACAGTATAATGCTTGGCAAACTATACAACGCAGTCATGCAGTTGCCAATGGAGTGCCTGTGATTAGTGTAAATAGAGTAGGACTAGAACAAGAAGGCCTAATGAAATTTTGGGGTGGGAGTTTTGTAAGTAATCCCTTTGGAACTTTATTGTACGAAGCTTCACATGATAAAGAAGAAGTGGCCGTCATTGATATTGATACAGAAAAATCGGATAGCTATAGAACACATTGGCCATTCCTTCGTGACCGTAGAATTGATTCTTATGGTCCTATTACTAAAAGATATTTAGACGAAGAGGCTGAGTAATTAATAAATCAGCTGAATAATTAAAATTTTAAGTAGACATATTTATACAAAATGACCAACGCCACTCCAAAATCTTTAGGCTATTATTTTCCCGCTGAATTTGCGCCACATGATGCTATTTGGTTAAGTTGGCCCCATAAAGAAGAAAGTTGGCCTGGTAAAATTGCCAGTATTTATCCTTCCTACACAGAATTTGTAAAAATTGTTTCTCTTACTGAAAAAGTTTGTATAAATGTAGTGGATGAAAAAATGCGCAACTCTGCTCAAAAGATGTTGCAATTAGCAGGTGTGCATTTAGAGCGCGTTCAGTTTTATATGCATCCAACCAACGATGCTTGGTGCCGCGATCATGGCCCTGCCTTTTTACTAAGAGATAATGCAGAAGATCCTAAAGTAATTATAGATTGGAATATTAATGCATGGGGTGGAAAATATCCGCCTTATGATTTAGACGATGTAATTCCTTCGCTTATTGCAACTGCCTTAGGTTTACCGGTATTCCATCCAGGTATTATCATGGAAGGAGGCTCTGTCGATTTTAATGGTGCAGGAACAGTGATGACTTCAAAATCTTGTTTGTTAAACCCAAATAGAAACCCTCATTTAAATCAAGCGCAAATTGAAAAATATTTGAGCGACTATTATGGCATAGACCAAGTATTATGGGTAAGTGATGGTATTGTGGGAGATGACACCGATGGACATATAGACGATACCGTTCGTTTTGTAAATGAAGACACCGTCATTACAGTGGTAGATGCTAATGTGCTTTCAGCGAACCATGAAATATTGCAGCAGAATTTAAAAGAATTAAAGCAGATGCGACTACTTAGTGGCAAGCAATTAAATATTGTGGAACTACCTATGCCTGCGGAAGTTATTTATGAAGGACAAAGCCTACCTGCATCTTATGCTAATTTTTATATCAGTAATGGGCATATTATAGTGCCTACATTTAAATGTGACCAAGACGATAAAGCCATGCAAATCATTCAGTCTTGTTTTACCACTAGAGAAGTAGTGGGCATTGACTCAACCGATATTATATGGGGACTAGGTAGTTTTCATTGCTTAAGCCAGCAAGAGCCAAGCATTGTGAATAAAGTATAGTGAACAAAGTATACTGAATAAGTGTTTATGATTTTAATATAGTATTATCTAATTTAATTATTGAATCCAAATCAATGCTCATGGTATTTATAAAAAGAACTTCCTTACCTATTGGACTTATTGGTATTATTGGTTTCATTGTTATGACTACGATTACAGCTTGTACCCGTTTTCCTTATGCTACAACCAATCGAATCTATAAAAAGCATACTAAAGACTTGGTTACCTTATTAAAAGAGAATCCAAGTTTGCAAACTATTAATCAATTACCCAAGGCGGAAGCTTGGGTAGGTACCACTAATTTTGATTTACGTAAACCTAATTTTGTGGTCATCCATCATACAGCACAAAATTCTTGTGAGCAAACTTTAAAAACCTTCACATTGGAAAGGTCTAAGGTAAGTGCGCACTATGTAATTTGTAAGGATGGCACCATACACCATATGTTGAATGATTATATGAGGGCCTGGCATGGAGGTGTTTCAAAATGGGGTAATAATAGCGACCTTAATTCAAGCTCTATAGGTATTGAGCTAGACAATAATGGCTTTGAGCCTTTTGATAGTGCACAAATTAATAGCTTACTATTATTATTGGCACAATTAAAAGAGAATTATAAAATACCTGATGCCAATTTTATTGGCCATGCCGATATTGCGCCGAAACGAAAAGTAGATCCTAATATTCAGTTCCCCTGGGTTTTATTAGCCCAAAAAGGCTATGGTCTTTGGTTTGAGCCAGATGCAAAATATACTTTACCTGAATCTATCTCCATTCCTTTTGCCTTGGCCATGGTGGGTTATGATATTAAGGATACCACAGCAGCCTTGCTGGCTTTCAAGCGACACTTCAGAACCGATAGTACGGCTATGATTACAGAAAATGACCGATCAGTTTTATATCAATTAATTCAAAATAAATTATCGCACTAACAATTGTTAGTGTAATTTTGTCAAAAAAATTAAGGTATGGATTTCAATTTAACAGAGGAGCAGTTAATGATTCAAAGAGCTGCTCGTGAATTTGCACAACAACAGTGTTTACCAGGTGTCATAGAAAGAGATGAGCATCAGAAATTTCCCAAAGAACAAATGGAGCAATTAGCCGACCTAGGCTTTTTAGGTATGATGGCTCCCACTGAATATGGTGGAGCAGGAATGGACACCATTAGTTATGTAATTGCCATGGAAGAAATTAGTAAAGTAGACGCCAGTGTATCTGTGGCTATGAGTGTGAATAATAGTTTAGTATGTTGGGGATTGGAGCATTATGCAACAGAAGAACAAAAGAAAAAATATTTAACGCCTTTAGCCCAAGGGAAAAAAGATGGCGCTTTATATATTGGTGCTTTTTTATTAAGTGAGCCAGAAGCAGGTAGCGATGCTTCGCATCAACATACATCCGCCATTGATAAAGGCGACCATTATTTATTAAATGGTGTAAAAAATTGGATTACCAATGGCTCAACCTCATCGGTATATTTAGTGATGGCACAAACAGATGCTTCTAAAGGCCCAAAGGGTATCAATGCTTTTATTGTTGAAAAAAATACACCAGGTATTTTAGTAGGAGCAAAAGAAAATAAATTAGGCATTAGAGGAAGTGATACACATGCTGTTTCTTTCATGGATGTAAAAGTGCCTAAAGAAAATAGAATAGGCGCAGATGGTTTTGGATTTACCTTTGCCATGAAAACTTTAAATGGAGGTAGAATTGGTATTGCAGCACAAGCATTAGGTATTGCCAGTGGCGCTTATGAATTAGCCTTGGCTTATAGTAAACAAAGACAGTCTTTTGGAAAACCCATTCATGAGCACCAGGCCATACAATTTAAATTAGCTGAAATGGCTACTAGAATACAATCGGCTAGGTTAATTTGTTATCATGCAGCTTGGGAAAAAGACAATGGCTTAGATTATACAACTTCGGCTGCTATGGCTAAACTACATGCGAGTGATACTGCTATGTGGGCTGCCACAGAAGCTGTTCAAGTGCACGGAGGATACGGGTTTGTAAAAGAATACCATGTTGAAAGGTTAATGCGTGATGCAAAAATTACCCAAATTTATGAAGGTACTAGTGAGATTCAAAAAATGGTCATTGGTAGAAATATTACAAAATAATTTATGCCTGTAAATACTGAAGCCTATCATAGCATTAAAGAGCAACTGCAAGGAAAAAATGTGCAGTTAGTGGCTGTCAGTAAAACCAAGCCCAATGAAGACATCCAAGCACTGTATGCATTAGGCCAAAGAAATTTTGGTGAAAATTATGTGCAGGAATTAGTTGATAAGGCAGCCAGTTTGCCTTCAGATATTCACTGGCATTTTATAGGGCATTTGCAATCCAATAAGGTAAAATATATAGCCCCTTTTGTGTATTTAATTCATGGGGTCGATTCTGAAAAATTATTAGCAGAAATTAATAAGCAAGCTATTAAGCAAAATAAAATGATTGCTTGTTTACTACAAGTGCATATTGCCACAGAGGAAACGAAATTTGGTTTTGATGCAGTAAGTTTAACTGAATTTATTTCAAGTGGTCGACTTTCTAATTATAGTAATGTGGTGGTGAAAGGCCTTATGGGTATGGCCAGTTTTACAGAAGACAAAACCCTCGTTGATAAAGAGTTTAGTACTTTGAAAAATATATACGACCAAACAGCTACTCAATTAAATAATGTTCATTTTGATACATTAAGTATGGGCATGAGTGGTGATTACCCATTAGCCATTGAAAAGGGTAGTAACGTAGTAAGAATAGGAAGCTTATTATTTGGTGCTAGAAATTAATAGCTACTTCGTTTTTCCATAATCAAATACTAGTTGACAGAAAGCTTTTACACCTATAATAAATCCAGACTCATCTAAATAAAAATCGGGGGTATGATGTGGGCCTGCTTTTTTAGGGTCGGTTCCTTTAGGCATACCTCCTAAATTAAAAAAGAAGCTAGGTGCCTTGGCTGCAAAAAACGAAAAATCTTCCGCACCTGTTACCCAGGTTGACTCAGAAACGTTTTCATCACCTGCTGCCTTTATTAAAGAAGGTAAAGTTTTTTTCACTAAAGCGGGGTCGTTATAAGTCACTAAAGTTTTTGTATCAATAGTAACATCTGCAGTAGCGCCTGAACTTTCTGCAATGGTTTTTGCGGTATGTTTAATTCTCTCATGCACTTCTTCTTGCATTCTGCTATCAAGGGTTCTAATGGTACCTGTCATTTCAGCTGTTTCAGGAATGATATTAGAACGAACACCACTATTAATAGTACCTACCGTAATTACAAGTGGTGCCGTGGTTAAATCCATTTGACGACTTACAATATGTTGTAAGCCTTCAATAATTTGTGCACTTGCTGCAATAGGGTCTACGCCACCCCAAGGTTGAGAACCATGGCTGCCTTTACCATTTACTTTAATGGTAAACCAATCAGAGGAAGCCATAAAGGCACCTGATTTATATTTAATAGTACCTGCCGGAGTTTGAGATGAAATATGAATACCAAATACTGCTTCTACTTTAGGATTGTCTAAAGCGCCTTCTTTAATCATAAGTTGTGCGCCACCTTCTTCATTTTCTGGAGCGCCTTCTTCAGCGGGTTGAAATAAAAACACAATGGTACCTGGTACTTCTTTTTGCATCGTACTTAACATTTTAGCAGTAGCCATTAACATAGCTGTATGTGAATCATGTCCGCAAGCGTGCATTACACTTACTTTTTGGCCATTGTAGTCGGTAGTTACTTTAGAGGCAAATGGAATGGCAACTCTTTCATACACAGGTAAGGCGTCAATATCTGCTCTTAAAGCAATAACTGCACCTGGTTTACCCCCTTTTAAAACCGCCACCACACCTGTTTTAGCAACAGGGTATCTTACTTCTAAATTGGGAAGGGTTTTTAAAAAATCGGCGATGTATTTTCCTGTGTTTACTTCTCTATTAGATAGTTCAGGAAATTCATGAAAATGTCTTCTCCAAGCAATAAGTTCAGGTTCTACTTCTTTTAATAAAGAAGCATAATTTTTTGGTAAGTCTTGAGCTATACTAGATACAGTTACAAGTAGGAGTAAGGGAAGGAAAATTTTACGCATTTTATTTTGTTTTATCTTTTATTTCTAATTTTATTATTTGAATTAAGTTTTTTCTTTAATCTATTAATATATAAACTACTTTTTCATTTTGGCTTTTATATTTTTTTAAGCTTGATACTCTCCATAAATACCTCTTAATACATCTGCTATTTCTCCTAATGTACAATAGTTCTCAATAGCATCAATTACTGAAGGCATAATATTTTCAGTGCTAGCCGCCGACGCCTTAACCGCCGCTAAACAATTAGCTACTTTTGTATTGTCTCTACTACTTTTTAAAGCCTTTAGTTTTTCAATTTGTTGTATTCTTATACTTTCGTCAATTTGAAAAACGGGAATATTAGTGGTAGAAGTAGATTCAAATTGATTTACACCCACAATTATTTTTTCTTTGGATTCAATGGCTTTTTGATAAGCATAAGCGCTTTCTGCAATTTTATTTTGCATAAATCCATTTTCAATAGCACTTACAGCGCCACCCATTTCATCAATTTGGTTAATTAATGCTAAAGCTTTTTGCTCTAATTCATTGGTAAGGCTTTCTATAAAATAAGAACCTGCTAAAGGATCGGCTGAATCGCTAATGCCCGACTCATTGGCCACAATTTGTTGTGTTCTTAAGGCAATGCTAGCAGCTTCTTGGGTAGGTAGTCCTAAGGCTTCGTCAAAACCGTTGGTGTGTAGGCTTTGTGTGCCACCTAATACTGCAGCAATAGTTTGAATGGTAACCCTACTAATATTATTTAAAGGTTGTTGGGCCGTTAAAGTAGCTCCGCCTGTTTGTGTATGAAAACGAAGCATTAAAGCTTTTTCGTCGGTGGCTCCTAAGTCTTTCATTATAGTAGCCCACATTTTTCTAGCGGCCCTAAATTTGGCCACTTCTTCAAATAAATTATTATGGGCATTAAAAAAGAAAGAAAGTCTTTTACCAAATACATTTATGTCTAATCCTTTTTCAATAGCCGCTTTTACATAGGCCTTACCATTACTTAATGTAAAGGCTACTTCTTGCACCGCTGTACTACCTGCTTCTCTAATATGATATCCAGAAATACTAATACTATTCCATTTCGGTAAATGCTGACCACAGTATTCAAAGATATCGGTGATAATACGCATTGATTGTTTAGGAGGGTAGATATAAGTGCCTCTAGCTGCGTATTCTTTTAATATATCGTTCTGTATAGTGCCTGCTAATTGTTTTAAATCAATGCCTCTTTTTTTAGCCAAGACAATATATAAAGCTAGTAAGATAAAACCAGTAGAGTTAATGGTCATAGAAGTACTAATCTTATCTAAAGGAATATCCTTAAATAAAATTTCCATATCCTCTATGGAACAAATAGATACACCCACTTTTCCTACTTCACCTTCTGCTAAAGAATGGTCGGCGTCATAACCTATTTGAGTAGGTAAATCAAAGGCCACACTTAAACCCATAACCCCTTGAGATAATAAAAAATGATATCGTTTATTACTTTCTTCTGCGGTAGAGAATCCAGCATATTGACGCATTGTCCATAACTTTCCTCTATACATATCGGATTGAACGCCTCTTGTATAAGGGAACTCGCCTGGTAATAATGTTTCATTTAAATGGGTAGGTAAATCGTTGCAGGTATATACCTTTTTTATTTCAATGCCACTATCAGTCTTTTTTTCAGCTTCTTGCATGGCTAAATTTACGAAAAATTCAAAATATAGGGGCTTCAATTATTTCTATTTTCGAAATCACTGTTTACTTGTAAATGCCCTTAATATTGTACTTTTGTACTATAAATATTCAAATATGTCTTCAGATACCAATATCGCCTTACAAACCCCGGTAACCTTTACCGAAGGAGCCATTACTGAGATTAACCGTTTAATGGCCGAGCCAGACTTTGATCAACAACAAAGACTAAGAGTGGGCGTAAAAGGGGGTGGATGTAGTGGCATGACCTATGTATTAGGTTTTGATGTTCCTAAAATTGATGATGAAATTTTATCTATTGAGGGTATTCCTTGTTGCATGGAAAAATCGCATCAGATTTATGTATATGGAATGCAGATAGATTGGCAAGGTGGTCTGAATAGCCGTGGATTTACTTTTAAAAATCCGAATGCGTCGAGTACCTGTGGATGCGGTACTTCATTTGCGGTTTAAAATTTATAGAAAAAATACATCATTCTCGCTCTCTATCGCGAAGCTCAAAGTTCGCTCGAATGAGTATTGTTTTCAATAAAATTTTAAACAAATTTCAGTTAGCAGTAAAGAATTTTCATAAGTGGCATTATGAATAGACTATTCACGAACTTATGAGAATAGCGTTAAGAAAAATCATAAATACATCGTTAAAAAATTGTGCATGTCTGAGCGAAGCGAGTTCACAATTTTAGATGAATTTATGATTTTTTAGCGTCATTCGAATCAGAGAGTGATAGGCTATTTATAATGCTTATGAAAATAAAAAAGGCCCTGATTACTCAAGGCCTTTTTTATATAAATTCAATGTAGAATTATTTCTTTTTTTCTTCACGGCCTAATGGACGAGTTTTTGCAAAGTCAACTAGTACTGGTGCCGCTACAAAGATAGAAGAGTAAGTACCAGTGATAACACCAATTAACATAGCGAATGCAAAACCTCTTGTTACTTCTCCACCAAAGATGAATAAGATTAAGATAGTTAAGAACACAGTTAAGGATGTCATAATAGTACGACTCAATGTTTGGTTAATGGCTTTATTAATAATAGAAGCGTTGTCTGCACCTTTCATTAATTGGCTGTCCTCACGAATACGGTCATATACAATTATGGTATCGTTCATAGAGAAACCAATTACAGTTAATATTGCTGCAATAAAGTGTTGGTCAATCTCTAATGGGAAAGGAACCACTCTTCTTAAGAAACTAAATACGATTAAAGTAACCAATACATCGTGTAATAGAGAGAAAATAGTTCCTAAAGAATATCTCCAATCACGGAAACGAATAAAGATATATAAACAAATAGCCATTATGGCAAAGATGGTTGCTTTCGTAGCACCTGCTTTTAAATCGTCAGATATAGTAGGTAATACTGTTTGAGAACTTTGCTTATACTGAGAATCGAATTCTTTTAAAGAAGTTCCTGCTGGTAATTGTTTCTCTAGTCCTTTAAATAATAAAGCTTCTACTTCTTCGTCAATATTATTGCCTTGCTCTTTAATTTTATAAGAAGTGGTAATGTTAATTTGGTTCTTAGAATCTACTGTTTTAATAATAGGAGACTCACCAAATACTTTTTTCAAGTCCTCTCTTACAGATTCAATATTCACCGCTTTGTTAAACTTAATAGTATAGCTTCTTCCTCCAGCAAATTCAACACCTTCGTCGAATCCGTTATAGAAACTAGCAATACCCATTACTAATACTACAGCAGATAACATATAAGCATACTTTCTGAATTCAATAAATTTGAAAGCAGCATGCTTAAAGATACCTCTTGAAATTTTTGTGAAATATTCGAAGTGTCTGTTTTTGCTTGTGTAGATATCGGTAATTAAACGAGATACTAAAATTCCGCAGAATAAAGAAAGTAAAATACCAATGATTTGCGTAGTAGCGAATCCAAGTACTGGACCTAAACCAAAGTAAGCCAAGATACAAGCTGTTAATAGGGTAGTAACGTGTGCATCCAATACTGGAGACATAGAACGTTTGTAACCATCTGTGACAGCCAACTGATAACTTTTTCCTTTCGTTAATTCCTCTTTAATTCTTTCAAATATAATTACGTTGGTATCTACCGCCATACCAATGGTTAATACTAAACCTGCAATACCAGGTGCTGTTAAAGTAAAACCTAAGGCACTTAATATACCAATAGTGAAAAGTAAGTTTAAGATTAATGCAATGTTTGCTACCCAACCACCTGTATTAAAATATAATAACATTAAAGCGAAAATGACAAGGAAGGATATTCCAAATGCCATCGCACCACCTTGAATAGAAGCCAAACCTAAAGTAGGACCTACTAATTGCTCTTGTACAATTTTAGCAGGCGCTGGTAATTTACCACTCTCTAAAATTTCAGCTAAGTCTTGTGCTGTTTTTAAAGTATAGTTTCCAGAGATAGAAGAGTTACCTGTAGTAATAGCATCATTTACATTAGGCGCTGAATAAACAATATTATCAAGTACAATGGCAATAGGCTTGCCTACATTTTTAGAAGTCATCTTAGCCCAAATGCTGGTACCTAATTTATCCATATTCATTTTGATGGCTACTTTTCCTCTTTCATCAAAATCTTGTGCTGCATTGGCAACATGGTCACCTTCTAATTCTGCTTGACCATTATCTAAAGTTTTAATTGCATAAATAGGAACTACGTCTTTGCTTTTAGGATCTTCACTTTCATTTTTACCATACATAAATACCAAGTTCGATGGGAACTTAGATTTTACTTCTGGCAGGGCTAAATAAGCGTTTAGTTTACTTGTATCAGTTTTGAAAGTGTATCCAATTTCAGCAGGGTAAACAGATTGACCATTTTTTCCTTGAAAGGGTTGCGTAAACTGAACCATTTTTAATAAAGGATTTTTATTAAGGTTCAATTTAGAAGTATCTGCTTTTATTAAACTACTCGTATCTGAAATTCCATTTAAACTTGCTTCAATAGCTTTATCGGCAGCAACAATTCCATTTTGAAGATCCCTATTCTCAAAAGTGTATACTTCAAAGAATTGAAGGTTAGCCGTAGATTGTAAATAAGAACGTACACGCTCTTTATCGTTCACACCTGCTAATTCAATATTGATAATACCTTTAGCGGCATCTGGATTGATATTAGGAGAGGCTAGACCAAAGCGGTCAATACGCGTTCTTAAAATACGGTATGTATTATTGAAAGCCTGTGTCGATTGTTCTTTTAAGTAAGTAACGGCTGCGTCATCAGAAGCGTCGAACTTTAATTTACCATTACTTCTATTAGCAAATAAAGGAGCTAATTTACCTGTTGGGTTAATGGTCGCATATTCATCTTTGAATAAGGAAATTAAATCGGCACGGCTATTGGCTTTCTTTTGAACTGCATTGTTTAAGGCAGTATTGAAAGAAACGTCCTTGGTATAGTTGGCGAGTGATTTAATTAAACCATCTAAGCCCACTTCCATGGTTACACTCATACCACCTTGTAAATCAAGGCCTAGCATTAATTCTTTTTCTTTAGCAGAGGCATAAGTAGTTAAGCCAAAAGCTAATTTAGTATCCTTGGTGCTATCTAATAACTTCTTATAATAAACTTTTTGAATATCGTTCAAGCTATCGTTGTATAATAATTGCTCTTCTTTATCAGAAGGGTATACCTGAGCTGCTTTTGGGAACTTTTTGATCCATGAACTAGCTTTCGCTTCCATGGCTTTTTCGTGACTTCTTACGAACCAAGTAAATGACAATTGATAAAGACAAATTAAAATAAGCGCAATGGTGAAAAAGCGCACTAATCCTTTGAGTTGCATAATAGTGTGGTTAACTGATTTTTAGTCGGCAAATATAATGGAAAGAGGCCAAAATAAAGGCTAAAAAGCCATTATTTTACCTTCGATAGGCTTACATCAAAGTACAAGGGCGAATTGCCTGGAATCTCGCCACTTCCAGACGATCCATAGCCTAATGAAGACGGAATAAGTATTTTGATTTGGCCACCTTCACCTATAAAGGGGAGGGCTATTTGCCAGCCTGGAATAAGATTATTCAAAGGATAAGTGATAGTGCCGCTGTCAAAGGTCTTATCGTTCATTAATTTACCAGTATAAGTGACTGTAATTGTGCTTGTTAGCTTGGGCTTATTGTTATTTCCTGCAGTAATTATTTGATATAAGACGCCAGATGGGTCTGATACATAGGTAATATTGTTCTTGGCAGCAAAGCTAGTCATTTGTTCTTTTTCACTAGCCGAGGACTTACTACAGCTGATTTGAACCAGCAGGCTAATGATGAACAAACTAGCAAGGGCTATATTTCTAAAAAAGGGGGTAAAAAGGTTTTTAGAGCGCATTTTGTTTATTTTTTATTTTTTAAGTGTTTTAATTCATTAAATCTTTGTTCGTTCATCTCGGAGGTAAACTGCTGATATATCCAAGCAAATCCAAAAGAGAATACTAAAATGGCTATCATAATCCATATTTCATTACCCCTCATATTAGCTATCATACTGGCCCTTTCATACCAGCCCGTTTTTGAAATGATAAGTATTAAAAGCCCTACACTTAAGCCAAAACTTAAACCTCTAAAAAAAGGTTTGCGTTTATAATGGGGTAGGGTTCTTTCTTTTTCCCATTGCAGGTAGAATTGTTCTTCTTCTGGGCTAATCATAGGCAAATTTATGCATTGATTCTTAAATTAGACATTCATTGCTTACATTTAATTTTCAAATGGATTTTGATTAAGCTTCCAATATAGCTGGATTAACAAAAATTAAAACTTGATTATGAAATCTTTTTTTACAAAATGGGGACTGACGCTTAGCTTAGTTGTCATTACTATTCATTTTTTAGCCCAATTTTTAGGGGAAGAATACAGACTAGTGGAGGCAATTAGTAAGGCTGTTTTCTTGCCTACTTTAATGATGTATTTATATGTTCAACCGAATGTATCTAGTAAGCCTGGAAAAAATTTAGTGATGATAGGTTTATTGGGGTCTTTTTTAGGAGATGTGTTTTTAATTTCAAAATCTCTTTTTATTCCAGGTATGGTTGCTTTTATGACAACCCATATTTTTAATATTATTTTTTTCAGTAAAATATATGGTTTAAAACAGCCTAAATCAACACTGCTATTCGCCTCTTCCTTTTTATTGGTTAGCTTTTGTGTGTTTATTTATTTTCAATTAAGCACTGCCATAGGACCATTAATTTATCCCATATTAGTATATATGGCGCTAATTTGTTCAGCAGCATTAATGGCTATTCATATTGCTAATAATAAGCCCACTAAAATTATTGCGAATAATTTTTGGATACCAGGTATGTTATTTTTTATAGCATCTGATGCTATTTTAGCTTTTAATAAATTTGATTGGTCTATTAATGATCCTATTGAAAATATAGGACTAGTTATTATGATCACTTATGGATTAGCGCAGTTTTTATTAGTAAAAGGTTTCCAAATGTATTTTACAACAAAGTAAGTAAACGCTAAGGCTTAAAATTTATATAATTAACCGCATAAAAAAACCTCCTCGAAAAATCGAGGAGGTTTTTTTTATTACTTGATGCGATAAAATCGCTTTCAATATTAGTAACCCATACCACCCATGTCAGGTGCATGTCCACCACCTTGTGGAGCTGCAGATGGAGCTGGTTTATCAGCAATCACACACTCTGTTGTTAACAACATAGAAGCGATAGAAGCTGCATTCTCTAGAGCAACTCTTGTTACTTTAGTAGGATCGATAACACCTGCTTTGAATAAGTTTTCGAAAACTTCTGTTCTTGCATTGAAACCAAAGTCGTCTTTGCCTTCTTTGATTCTTTGAACAACAATAGAACCTTCGATACCACTATTCTTAACAATCTGACGTAGTGGTTCTTCAATTGCACGACGTACAATTTGAATACCTGTATTCTCATCTTCGTTAGCACCTTTTAATTTTTCTAAACTTGCAACGGCACGGATATAAGCCACACCACCACCTGGTACAATACCTTCTTCAACTGCAGCACGTGTTGCGTGTAAAGCATCGTCTACACGATCCTTCTTTTCTTTCATTTCAGTTTCTGTTGCAGCTCCAACATATAAAACAGCTACACCACCACTTAATTTTGCTAAACGCTCTTGTAATTTTTCTTTATCGTAATCAGAAGTTGTATTCTCGATCTGCGCTTTGATTTGATTTACACGAGAAGTGATATCCGCTTTTTTACCTTTACCACCCACGATCACTGTATTGTCTTTATCGATTGTGATAGAAGATGCTTGACCTAAATAAGTTAAGTCTGCATTTTCTAATTTAAATCCTTGCTCTTCACTAATAACAGTACCTGCAGTTAGGATTGCAATATCAGTTAACATTTCTTTTCTTCTGTCACCAAAACCTGGTGCTTTTACAGCAGCAACTTTAATAGTGCCACGTAATTTATTTACCACCAATGTAGCCATTGCTTCACCTTCTAAGTCTTCAGCGATGATCACTAATGGACGACTAGTTTGTGCCACTTTCTCTAAAATATGTAAGATGTCTTTCATTGCTGAAATCTTCTTATCATAAATTAAGATATATGGATTTTGCATTTCTGCTTCCATTTTTTCGCTATTGGTAACGAAGTAAGGAGAAACGTATCCACGATCAAATTGCATACCTTCTACTACATCTACTGTCGTATCCGTTCCTTTTGCTTCTTCTACTGTGATCACACCTTCTTTACCCACTTTGCTCATTGCAAGGGCAATTAATTTACCAATTTCATTATCGTTGTTCGCAGAAATAGAAGCGACTTGCTCAATCTTTTTAGCGTCGTTACCAACAGTTTGAGATTGTGCTTTTAAACTTGCAACTACTTTTTCTACTGCTTTATCAATACCACGCTTCAAATCCATTGGATTTGCGCCAGCAGTTACGTTTCTTAAACCTTCGCCAATAATAGCTTGTGCTAAAACAGTTGCAGTCGTTGTACCATCACCAGCTAAGTCGGCTGTTTTTGAAGCAACTTCTTTAACCATTTGAGCACCTATAT
>JABMML010000181.1 GCA_013205585.1 Chitinophagaceae bacterium
ACAAAAATGGCTAAACTAAAATGATTAGCCGCATGCGAAGAGGTGAAACTAAAACTACTAGGACAAACAGGAATTAATAATTTTACTTGAGTTAGCATAGCAGGGTCGGCGCAAGGTCTTAGTCGATGAATAAAGGGTTTGAAAAAAAAGCTGCTCAATTGATCGGACAGCCCTATTGTTATGGCCAGAACAAATAACCATTTCCAAGCCTTCCAGCCCCAGCGGTAGAATACATAACCTACTAGAACCAAGTAAAAGGGAAACCAATGCTCAGAAGTACGCATCCAAGGCATAAATACATCAAAGTAGGCATTGGTCCAATGACCATTGATAAGCTTAAATAAGGCTTGGTCTGCCTTCTCCAAAGATGGCCAAATGTCTATTATCATGCCATAAAGATACAAGGAAGTGTAAAAATTTAAAGTAAATTTGCAGAACCAATTTTTAAAGTAAAAAGAGCAGCTATGGCACTTATTAAAAGTATTTCAGGATTTAGGGGCACCATTGGAGGTAAACCCAATGATAACCTTACTCCTATCGATATTGTTAAGTTTGCCTCTGCCTATGGCAGCTGGCTTCTGCATAAAGCGCCTGGCAAGAAAAAAGTAGTGGTGGGTAGAGACGGAAGAATAAGCGGGGAAATGCTAGAAGTATTGGTAGAACAGAGCCTTTTAGCCTTAGGTATAGATGTAATACATCTTGGATTAAGCACTACGCCCACCGTTGAAATGGCAGTAGTTTTTGAAAAAGCAGATGGTGGTATTATTTTAACGGCCAGCCATAACCCTAAACAGTGGAACGCTTTAAAACTTTTAAATGAAAAAGGAGAGTTTGTAAGTGGGGAGGAAGGAAAAATAATTTTAACCTTAGCCGCCAATGAAGATTTTAATTATGCAAGCATAGATGATTTAGGAAAAATAATTCCGAATAAGGATAGTCTTGAAAAACATATTCGAGCCATTCTTAATTACCCATTAGTGGATGTGAATGCTATAAAAGCCGCTAATTTTTCAGTGGTAGTGGATGCCATTAATAGTTCAGGTGCTTTTACAGCACCTGCCTTACTAAAAGCCATTGGTGTAAATAATATTACCCTATTAAATGGCGATATGCATGGCAACTTTGCGCATAACCCAGAACCATTAAAAGAAAACCTTACTGAACTTTGCGATACAGTGCTTTCTAAAAAAGCAAGTTTAGGTATTGCTGTAGACCCCGATGTAGACCGCCTATGTTTTGTGAGCGAAAATGGTGAATTATTTGGAGAAGAATATACACTGGTAGCTGTAGCCGATTATATTTTACAAAATAAAAAAGGAGCTACCGTAAGTAATTTATCTTCTACCCGTGCTTTAAGAGATGTCACTGAAAAATATGGCTGCACTTATTTCGCAAGCGCTGTAGGTGAAGTGAATGTGGTGAATAAAATGAAAAATGAAAAAGCGGTTATAGGAGGTGAAGGTAACGGTGGTATTATTGTACCTGATTTACACTATGGAAGAGACGCCCTAATTGGTATTGCTTTATTTTTAACGCATTTAGCAAAAAGTAAAATGAGCGCTTCTGTTTTAAGAGCCAGCTACCCTGCTTATTTTATGAGTAAGAAAAAAATGGACCTAGACGCCTCTACATCACTTAGTAAAATATTTGATGTACTTGCTACAAAATTCGCTGGCTTCCCTATTAATAAAGAAGATGGCTTTAAAATTGATTTTGAAAATGAATGGGTACATCTAAGGTCAAGTAATACAGAGCCTATTATTCGTATTTATACAGAAGCGCCCTCACAGGCCGCTGCTGATAAATTAGCGGACGAGATTATTTCAATTATAGGAACAATTAACTAACTTAGAAAAAACTTATAATTTAAATTATAGACTAGATATATATACCCATGGAAAGAATTTATCTTGATAACGCGGCGACCACTTCACTAGACCCCTTGGTCTTAGAAGCCATGATGCCTTATATGACCGAGAAATTTGGCAACCCTTCTGCTATATATAGTTATGGGCGTGAAACAAGAATGGCCATTGAACAAGCCAGAAAGCAGGTGGCTAAAATTTTAGGTGCCCGTCCTGCTGAAATATTTTTTACAAGTGGGGGTACTGAAAGCAGTAATACTGTTTTACATGCTGCAATGGAAAATCTAGCATGCAAGCATATTGTGAGCTCTTCTATCGAACACCATGCTACCCTTCATACAGTAAGCCATTTGGCTAAAAAATATAATGCAAAACTTAGTTTGGTGAATATTCTTCCCAATGGTCATATAGATACTGCTCATCTTGAACAAATTCTTGCAGCAAGTAATGAAAAAACCATTGTGAGCATTATGCATGCTAATAATGAAATTGGCAATATGATTGACCTTATGGAAGTAGGTGGTATTTGTAAAAAGTATAATGCTTATTTCCATAGCGATACCGTTCAAACCGTAGGCCATTTCCCTTTTGACTTAGCCAATACCCCCGTAGATTTTATCACAGGAGCAGGACATAAATTTCACGGACCAAAAGGCGTAGGTATATTATACATTAGTGAAAATATAAAGATTAACCCTTTATTACATGGCGGGGCACAAGAAAGAAATATGCGAGCGGGTACCGAAAATTTATATGGCATTGTTGGTTTAGCGAAAGCATTAGAAATGGCTACTGAAAATTTTGAAAAAGACAGTGCTACTATTGCTGATCTAAAAAGGTACATGCACGATGAGCTTGTTAACAAAGTACCTGGGGTGAGTTTTAATGGCGATCCTTTTGGAAAAAGTCTTTACACTACCCTTAGCGTTAATTTTCCTAAGTCGGAAAGAACGGAAATGATTTTATTTAACTTAGATATTCAACATATTTGTGCTAGTGGCGGCAGCGCCTGTTCTAGTGGTGCACAAACAGGGTCACATGTAATGAATGTTCTTCACAAAGGAATTAATGATGTTACCGTTCGCTTCTCTTTCTCTAAACACAATACAAAAGCAGAGATTGACAAAGTAGTAGCTACCTTATTAACTATTTTGTAAGTAGCTTACCCCTACTTTTTTACCGCAAAGTCTTGATTCATTTTATCAATAGCTGCAATAAGTTGATAAGTAGTTAAGGCGTCTTGCACAAATACTATTTGCTTATTGCTTAAACTATTAGGCTTGTTTTGATAAGCATTCTCAAGGTTTTGCATATACTGGTCTTCAGACATGGGATCGCCCAATGATTTATAATAAGCAATTTCTTGATTTAAGTCCTTCAATACTGAAGTAGATATTTTTTTGGCAACATTCATTTCACCAGCAGCATAACATGATTGTAATAAAATATAAGAGAAATAGTTATGTTGATTACCTCTATTAGAAGTCATACCATAAGGGAAGCTCTTCTCATTGGTCTCACTGTCTAATTTTCTAATAATTTGTCTAGCACTGTCTAATTTACCTTCACTCACTAAAGCTTGGGCTATTTGTGCTACAGTTAAACGAATAGAATTTAAATGTCTGCGATTTTCTTCATCATAATATACATTCGGATTTTTAGCGTTTCCAAAGGTAAATTTAGTCATGATGTTTTTATAAGAAACATCGGCATCAATGCTTTGACCAATGGCAGGCACCAGTTGATAAGACATACCTGTTTGACGCACATATTTATCTAATCCCAATTCTTTTAATTCTTGCGTAGAAGTAAAGCAAATAGGTCTTTTAAATTGTGAAGTAGCAATAATGGCATAAATAGCCATTTCGTTTTTAAGCAAGTATTGTCTATTGGGATTAAAGTCAATCAATAACTCATCTACTAATATATCTGTAGGTTTTGCAATACCTGATGCTAAGGCATTGGCTTTATTTACCGGTACTTTAAATTTATGTGTAGGGAAAATATTCACAGGCCCTTCTTGTGTTGATGCTTGGTATTTCCCTAAAGGATCTGCAATTACATTTCTAAATACAGAATCTAAATCATGGTAAGTAGCCTCGCCAAAACCTGGTACTGCATTGTAATAAGCTACATTTAACTTACTACCAGATACTTGCTCTTCGGTGAAAATGACATCAAATTTTTCACTTTTATTCACTTTATACCTTAGCTCTTTCATATACCAATCAGAGCCTAATAAACTATTCACCACCACACGCACATCAGGTCTGATACCTTCTACCTCTTGTGCATACCATAAAGGGTAAGTGTCGTTGTCACCGAAAGAAAATAAAATAGCATTAGGAGGACAGCTTTCTAAATAATTACGTGCTAAATCGCGTGGTAATGTTTTTTGACTTCTATCATGGTCATCCCATTCTTGTTGCGCCATTAATGCCGGTACCGCTAAAAACGAAATAACGGTGGCCGCAATAGCCGCTATTTTTTTATTTAAGAATTTCTCTAACCAAATAGCAATTTGCAAAACGCCCAATCCAATCCAAATAGCAAAGGCATAGAAAGAACCTACATAAGCATAATCACGCTCACGGGGTTGTAAACTTTGTTGGTTCAAATAAATAACAATGGCAATTCCTGTAAAAAAGAAAAGTAGCCCAGTGACTATAAAATCTTTTTTATTTTTTTGGTATTGAAAAATAAATCCAAGTATACCTAAAAGAAAAGGCAACATAAATAAAGTATTATGTGCTTTATTATTATTCTTGATGGAATCAGGTAATTTAGATTGGTCGCCAAAAATGTAATTATCAACAAAAGAAATGCCTGTACTAAAATTACCATCTCTTACATTTCCAAAACCTTGTAAATCGTTTTGTTTACCCGCAAAATTCCATAAGAAATAACGCAGATACATAAACCCAAATTGGTAATTCGTGAAGTACTTAATATTATCTCTTAATGTAGGAGGCGTTCCGTCTTCCACGCCTGCAAAGGCTTTAAAGCTATCCATCTGACCTCTGTCATTGTCAGAGTCCCACATTCTTGGAAATAAATGTGCTGAAGGTGCAGAAGACCAATCTCTTTTAAAGTTTTTACCAGCAATCTCATAAGTAGTTTTTGCTTTCACATATTGATCTCCATTTTCTACATTCTCTACTTTATCTACATAGTCTGGTCCGAATAAAACAGGCCAATCGCCATACTGCTCTCTTCCTAAATAACCCATTAAGGTAACAGGATTATCTACATTGTACATATCTACAGAAGGATCTGCATTGGAACGCACCATGGTGGTTAAATAACTTGTATAGCCTAATAAGAAAAAGGTAGTGCACCAAATACCTAATTTTAAAAAGTAATACCCTTTTTTATTGGCATATCGAATACCTAGGGCTAAAATAACGGCTACTAAAACGAAGAAGAATATAAAACCAGTAAAAAAAGGTAGGCCCATTGAATTCACAAAATTAACATCAAAGGCACCTGCCCACTTAATGGTATATTGAATTAAAAATACTTGAACAAAACCTGTTATAATAACGCCAATTACAAAGGCCACTAAACCCCCCATTAAGCTGGGTTTGTATTGTCTGAAATAATACACCATTACAATGGCAGGAATAGTTAATAAGTTTAGTAAATGCACCCCAATAGATACACCCATGATATAGAAAATAAAGATGATCCATTTGTCAGCACCAGGTTGATCGGCTTTATGTTCCCATTTTAATATGGCCCAAAAAACCAAGGCTGTAAAAAATGAACTAAGTGCATATACTTCCCCTTCTACAGCACTATACCAAGCGGTATCACTAAAAGTATATCCCAAGGCACCTACTATACCAGCGCCCATTATTAATATAATTTGTTGAGTCGTTAATGCTACCTCTTTGCCAGTCTCCACCATTCTTTTGGCAAAATGCGTAATGGTCCAAAATAAAAATAAAACGGTAAAACCACTTGCCAGCGCACTCATGGTATTGACTGCCTTTGCGGCTGTTAAAGGATTGTCTCCGAAAAGGATAATAAATACACGGCCTAATAACACAAACATAGGCGCTCCTGGAGGATGTGGAATTTGTAATTTATAGGCACTGCTAATAAACTCACCAGCGTCCCAAAAACTACCTGTTGCCTCAATTGTCATAACATAAACCGTACATGCAATTAAAGTGACAATCCAACCCGTCCAATTATTAATTTTCTTAAAGTCCATTTTTAGTGTTTTATTAGTTGCAAACTTAATTGAAACTAGCCAAAATGGGAAATTAATAGGCCCATAATAGGCGCTTTAAGCATATTTTAAGATTTCCCCATTCCCCCTAGGTTTTTTATCTTTGAGCCCTCATGAATACAAATCGATCGGTCGCTTTTCATACTTTAGGCTGTAAACTCAATTTTTCAGAGACTTCCACCCTTTCTAGACAATTAGAGAAGGAAGGCTTCGAAAAAAAGGCCTTTACGCAGAAGGCCGATATATATGTGATCAATACTTGTTCTGTTACAGAAAATGCAGATAAGGAATGTCGTCAGTTGGTGAGAAGAATTCAAAGACTGGCCCCAGAAAGCTTTGTGGTTATTACTGGATGTTATGCGCAATTAAAACCCAAGGAAATTGCTGAAATTCCCGGCGTGGATTTAGTATTAGGCGCTTCAGAAAAATTTAACCTTGTTCCTCATTTAGCCAATTTAACCAAGGGCGATGCCACTAAAATTTGTAGTTGCGATATTGAAACCGTTACCGATTTTAAAAGTTCTTATTCAGTGAATGATAGAACCCGCACATTTTTAAAAGTACAAGATGGCTGTGATTACAGTTGTACTTTTTGCACCATACCTATGGCGCGTGGTAAAAGTAGAAGTGACCGTATTGAAAATGTAGTAGCAGATGCACAGTCCTTAGCCAGCAAGGGTGTAAAAGAAATTGTATTAACAGGTATTAATTTAGGAGACTTTGGTAAAAGTGAGGAAGGCGGGAAAAAACATACAGAAAACTTTTTTGACTTACTGAAGGCCCTTGAAAAGGAAACCAACATGCCTAGGTACCGTATCTCTTCTATTGAGCCGAACTTACTCACCAATGAAATTATTGAGTTTGTTGCAGGTAGTAAACGCATCATGCCTCATTTTCATATTCCATTACAAAGCGGATCCGATGCAGTTTTAAAATTAATGCAAAGAAGATATACCCGCGATTTATACCAAGAAAGAGTGGACCTTATTAAAAAAATTATGCCGCATGCTTGTATTGGAGTAGATGTGATTGTGGGCTCTCCTGGAGAAACAGAAGACTATTTTAAAGAAAGCCTTGAATTTATACATGCATTAGACATTGCTTATTTACATGTATTTACTTATTCTGAAAGAGCGGCTACAAAGGCCTTAACCATTAAGCCCATTGTACCAATGCAGCAGCGTCATGAAAGAAATAAAATACTTAGAAATTTATCCTACCAAAAATTACAATACTTTACCGAAAGCCAAAGAGGTGCTACTAGAAAGGTTTTATTTGAGTCGCCTAAAGTAAATAAAGAAAATGAGGGAATGTTAATGTTAGAAGGCTTTACCGATAACTATATAAAAGTAGAAACACCGCATCGCGCCGAGTGGAGTAACCAAATTATTGATTGGAAATTAGTGTAAAGAGATTTCTATAGTAAATAATTAGAGCGTAATTAATATAGTTAAATTAGTATTAAGAAATTTATTGTAGAGACACTTCAGAAGCTTTAAACTCTACAATCATCATCATATTTATACTTTCTAATTTCACGTAAACCGTTTTTTTACTTGTTTTCACGACCTCACCTCTTTGTCCCATAAACAAGCCCTGATTAATAGCCACTTTAGTTTGCGCTGGAATGGAAGCCATATCCACCACTTCTATACGCGCATCCGATTGTCCTAAGTATTTACGAATAGCCTCAATTTCAACATCCCTTATTATAGCAGGCTTTCTTAAAAAATATAAAAAATTAACTACTCCTATAGTCGATAAAATTTTACCGTGGTCTTCTTTGCTGGCTTTGATAAAAACATAAGATCTAAACAAAGGCTCTTCAATAATTTTTTTACGATCAGACCATTGCCTTTCTCTTTTTTGAACAGGGCACCAGCTTTCAAAACCATTTTTGGTTAATAAGCCGTCTACCTTCTTCTCCCATTTAGACTTTGTATATATTACATGCCATGTTTTTATATTGGCTGCAGTTTCTACTTTCATACGCCTCTATCCTTTTTTAGCTATTAAATTAGGTTTAGCAAACGCTGTTAATAATTTACTAGACTCATTTACTTGAATATCTTTGGCTACCATTTTCAACCATGCCTGATACCTATCTTGCTTTGTTTTATCTGGATTATTATAAAATTTCTCATAATCCGCTTTCAAAGCGCTCACCGTCATAGGTGTCTTTAATTTCAATATGTTTTCATTTTGTTGAATAACATTTTGAATTTCTTTTTTATACTGTCTGTATTTATTCAACTCTAAAGTAACCGACTTGTCTACTTGAGTAGATACCCATTGTAAGTTTTTCTTAAAACGAATAGTGGCGGTATCATTCTTGATTTTAATATTCGCTTTAGCAGCAATAGTAGCAATTTCATTTGAACTTGTCCAAGGAGAGAACTTAGCACGCTCCATTTCATCCCATGGCAAGGCAGATGGGTTGTCTTTTTCACGGTATTTCAAAAACTCATAGTCATCTGGGAATACGACATCTGGCACCACTCCTTTTCTTTGTGTAGAACTACCAGTCACTCTATAAAACTTTTGGAAAGTTAATTTCACCGCGCCATATTCAGTTTGAATACCCATGGCATCTAATGGTTTTCCGAAAGCCACATTTCTTTGCACGGTACCCTTACCATAACTAGAAGTACTTCCTACAATTAAACCTCTTTTATAGTCTTGAATAGCACCCGCAAAAATTTCACTTGCAGAGGCACTAAATTCATTCACCATTACCACCAGTGGACCATCGTATAAAATACCTGGCGTTTCATCAGATAATATTTGAGACCTTCCTTCTTTACTTCTAATTTGAACAATAGGTCCTTTATCAATGAACAAACCTGCCATTTGAACTACTTCATATAAAGAACCACCCCCATTATACCTAACATCAATAATTATACCTTTTACTTTTTCAGCTTTTAATTTTTCTACTTCCTTGGCAATGTCTTTTGAACATCTTGCACCATCTTCTCTTTCAAAGTCGGCATAAAAATCGGGTAATAAAATATAGCCAATTTTTTCATTGCCATTTTGAATTACAGCACTTCTTGCAAAACCTTCATCTAAAACAATTTTCTCTCTTATCAATACCACTACTTTAGTGGTACCATCTGGCTTTCTTACTGTCAACCTTACTTCTGTACCTAGGTCTCCTCTTATCAATTTTACAGCTTCTGTAGTTTCATATCCAGTCACATCCACCGGCTCTTCGGCGCCTTGTGCAATTTTTACAATGACGTCATTCACCACTATGAGTCCCGACTTCCAAGCAGCTCCACCTGGCTGAACACTTGCAATTTTCACGCCATTGTCATCCTGCGTTAACTGAGCACCAATACCATAAAAAGTACCACTCATTTGCTCGGTGAAAGATCTTTTTTCAACGGGTGCAAAATAATCGGTATGCGGATCCATTAAACTAGTAATGGTATTTAAAAAAGATTCAAATCTTTTTTCTTTATCAAAAGTTTTTTCTAAAAGACTAAATCTTTTAATATAATTTTTCTTAATCGTTGCACGCGCATCTGCTTCTAACTCCATATCTGTTTTCACTATAAAATTATCTTTTGCAGTATCTTTTATTTTAGAGGTATCGGCCACTGCTTTTGCCTTAGCATGCTTTTCTCTATCTTCTAATAAACTAACATATCTATCCAACACTTTATACTTAATAGCATCATTCCATCTTTTTACTCTTTCTGTTTTATTGGCAGCATAATTCATTTTATCGGTATCCACCATTAAAGAATCATCTGTGGTGAAATCGAATGGCTTATCAATGATAGATTCAAAAATTGGTTTTATTTCTTTAGCTCTTCTTTCATATAAAGCAGTTGCAGCAGGTTCAAATTGAATGGCTGCTCCATGTATTTCATCATCAATGCTAGTAGCGAAAACTTTTAAAGAATCGATATCTGATTGAAGTAGAATATTTTTTTCAGGATCTAAGGTTTTTAAATAAGCATCAAAAACTTCTTTCGAAAATTTATCATCTATTAACCTTGGGCTGTAATGCTCACTCTCTAATAAACGGCCAATAGTAGATAATAGTTTCCTATGTCTAATTTCCGATGTTTCTGAATTAGCTGTATTGAAGGTGTTGAAAGCGAAAAACAACCCTCCTACTAATACTAAAGTGGCAAAGAATTTCCACTTATTTTGTTTTACGTATGTCATAATATTGCGCATCAAGTTTTCAAAAATAGTATAAAATGCCTATCATAGGACTATAAATGAAATAAAGCCGGCATTTTTGTGACAAATTTATAAAAACATCTAAAACTTCTTTCTTTGGTTCCTTATTTAACGTATTTTTGCGACCCTAAATGGAGGGCGTAGCTCAGTAGGTTAGAGCGACAGTTTGTGGATCTGTAGGTCGTGGGTTCGAGACCCATCGTTCTCCCCAAAACCTATCCTTTCCGAGCATTCGGGCGAAGGATAGGTTTTTTTATGTAAACCGGTTTTCTATGCAACTGCTTTTATTGCCTTTATTAGTGGCTGGCTTTGGCTGGCTTATTAGCTGGGGATTTATTAAACTCCTATTCTTTCCTCACAGAAGCATTCGCGTTGTTGGTATACAGTGGCAAAGTCTTTTTTCAAAAAAGGCAGGTCAAATTTCAGTCCATCAAATACTACCTGAATTAACGCAGGGTGATAGCTTTCAAAAAATACTTCCTTTTATTGATACCAAATTAGATGAATTTTTTAAAGAAAGGCTGGTCCAAAAAATGCCTATTATTTCTATGTTTATTGGAGATAAAACAATTGCACAACTAAAAGAAGTTTTCCTGGAAGAGCTAGCACAAATTTTTCCTGCACTTCTTTCTGAATTTACGCAATCAACAGCAGCTGCCTTTTTGTTTAACATAGAACTTAAATGGTCTAAAAAACTTGAAACATATTTGCTAAAAGCCACCCAAAAATTAAGAATCGCTGCATTTTTCTTTGGTTTTATTTGGGGGATAATTATACAGTTTATTTTAACTGCTCTTTAATTGCCGTTTAAACATTCTATCTGCCTTCCTAAGAGATTAACTTAGATAGTTGACTTCCTAAGAGATTATGTTAGATATTTGCAACTTAAATAAACCCAAGTAACAAAATCGCATCCAATGAGTATGAAATATATATATATCCTTATTTCTTTTGTATTAATTCAAATGAGTACCAACGCACAAATTCCAGCAGCAGCAGGCGCCAGAGCAGGAGGAGCTACTATGAATCAGGGGCATTTTTATGGTAAAATAGTGGATGACAATAAAAAAGGAATCGAAGGCGTTACACTACAAATAAAAGGAAGCAAATTCGACCCTGTTACCAAAAAAACGACAGAGGCCATTTTAGGAACTATGTTAACGGCCTCTAATGGTGATTTTAGTTTTGTAAACTTACCTGTGATGGGGAATTTCAAACTAAACATTTCAAGTGTAGGTTATAAAAAATTAGTAAAAGAATTAAGCTTTGGCATTAAAATGGGAGGTGGACAAAGTATGCAAGCAATGATGGCCTTAGTGGATAAAGATTTAGGCAACATAAAATTAGAACAAGACGCTACTCAATTACAAAGTGTCACTGTCACTAGCTCCGCTAAACCGCAATTTGAAATGGGTATTGATAGAAAAATATTTAATGTAGACAAAAACTTAGCTAG
>JABMML010000182.1 GCA_013205585.1 Chitinophagaceae bacterium
CACTCTTTCTGTGTACCTGGCTTAATAAAGAATTGCATTTCCATTTGCTCAAACTCACGCATTCTAAATATAAACTGACGCGCCACAATTTCATTTCTAAAAGCCTTTCCAGTTTGTGCAATACCGAAAGGAATTTTCATCCTAGCTGTTTTTTGCACATTTAAAAAGTTTACAAAAATACCTTGTGCTGTTTCTGGTCTTAAATAAATAGTGCTGGCTTCTTCCGCCACCGCCCCTATTTCTGTAGAAAACATCAAATTAAACTGTCTTATCTCTGTCCAATTGCTGGTGCCACTTACAGCACAAGTAATTTTATTTTCTTCAATTAATTTTTTTAAGCCTTCAAAATCTTCTTTAGCAAGCAAGGCGTCCATAGCTGCTAACAAATTATCGGCAGCTTCCTTATTTCCTTTGGCAATTAAAGCATCGGCGTGGCCTTCAATTAAATGATCTACTCTATATCTTTTCTTACTTTCTTTATTATCAATTAAGGGATCACTAAAACTATCTACGTGTCCGCTTGCTTTCCAAGTAGTAGGATGCATAAAAATAGCCGCATCAATGCCCACAATATTTTCATTTAGCTGGGTCATGCTATTCCACCAATAGTCTCTGATATTTTTTTTCAATTGCGCACCATAGGGGCCATAATCATAAACAGCACTTAATCCATCATATATTTCACTACTAGGAAATACAAAACCGTATTCCTTGGCATGGGAAATGATTGCTTGTAATGTGTTATCTGGTTGTACCTTACTCATAAGTTGCAAATATACTGCGAGATTATATTATGGATGTAATTTTTCGTTGTTTTGATGCCTGGAGCTGTCTCTAAGGGTTTTCTTTTCAATATTTTTCTCCAAAGCTGCGGTCAAATCAACACCCGTCTGGTTGGCTAAACATATTAATACAAAAAACACATCGGCCATTTCATCTGAGAGCAAGGCTTCCTCTTCTTTATTTTTAAAGGACTGGTCTCCATACTTACGCACCAATATTCTGGATAACTCTCCCACTTCTTCCATCAAAATACCCAAATTAGTGAGTTCACTAAAATATTTTACGCCCACAGTTTTTATCCAATTGTCTACCTTTTCTTGCGCGGCTTTTATTGTTATTTCTTTACTCATCTTATTATTCTTTATTTTTTGAATCTACAATAATGGTCACAGGACCATTATTAATTAAGGCTACTTTCATGTCTGCGCCAAAGACGCCTGTTTGAATAGGGGCGCCCATATCCACAGTCAATTTTTTAATCATGGCTTCGTAAAGCGGAATAGAGATATCATGTTTGGCAGCAGCAATATAAGAAGGTCTGTTTCCTTTTTTAGTGCTTGCATGCAAGGTAAACTGACTTACTAGTAAAATATTACCCCCCACTTCCTTCACACTCAAATTCATAATACCCTCGGCGTCATCAAAAATACGCATCTGCACTATCTTATTGGATAGCCAATTCACATCCTCCATGGTATCGGCCGTTTCAATACCCAAAAGCACCATTAAGCCCTTTTGAATAGCCCCTGCCACCTGCCCATCAATGGAAACGCTTGCCTCATTTACTCTTTGAATAACCAGTTTCATATTATGACCAATTTCTGCATGAAGATAAACAAAACTATTTTCACTAATTTAGCAGTAATTTCAATCCCTTGAGTAGTTTAAAAAAATTAGCCAGTCAAACCGCATGGTACGGACTTAGCTCTATTGCAGCTAGGTTTATTAGTTATTTGCTGGTACCCTACCTTACTTATAAGTTTACCGAGTCGGCCTACGGAGAAATGTCCATTGTCTACTCCTTTATTCCTTTTTTAAATGTGTTGGTGACTCATGGAATGGAGACTGCTTATTTTAGATTTGGGAGTAAAGAAAATGAAGAAAAAATATACCATACCAGTAGCATCTCTATGATGATGGTAACTGCAGTGGTACTTATGATACTTATTAAATTTAGTGCCCCCATTTCGGAACTTTTACAAATTACAGCACATCCAGAATATATTACCTTAATGGCTTGGGTGGTGGGCTTGGATGCACTTGCCACTATTCCTTTTTCAAGACTAAGAATGCAAGGCAAACCTAAAAAATTTGCATTTATAAAAATTGGAGGCATTGTTTTAAATATACTAGCTACCTATTATTTTATAAGTATACTTCCTGAATATATTGCTACGCATCCTGGAAGTGTACTTAGTTCTTGGTATAAACCAGACTGGGCAGTAGGCTATGTTTTACTAGCAGGTATTGTTCAAAATGTTTTTGTTTTATTATTATTGAATAAAGAAATAGGCGCCTTACGTTTTTCTTTTGATTTTGATTTATGGAAACAAATGATGCTCTATGCACTTCCTTTAATAATTGTGGGTTTTGGAGGCATGGTGAATGAAACATTTGATCGTATTATGCTAGGTTGGTGGGCACCAGGTGGTTCTGTTGATGCCAATAAAGCCATTGTAGGAATTTACAGTGCTTGTTATAAATTATCTATTTTAATTACTATTTCAGTACAAGCTTTTCGCATGGGTGCCGAACCTTTTTTCTTCAAACAATCCGAAGAAGATAATGCCCCAAAAACCTATGCAAGGGTGATGAAGTTTTTTGTCATTACATTA
>JABMML010000183.1 GCA_013205585.1 Chitinophagaceae bacterium
CTCCCAATGGGCGACTGGTCTATTTCTATTACTTTATCTATCTGCTCTATGCCTTCCACTTTTAGAAATGGCATAGGCTTGGTTTTGCTATTATAACAAAACTGAGAAAGTATGGGATATAAAGTTTCATTAATTAAAGTAGACTTTCCACTTCCACTCACTCCCGTTACCACTGTAAATGTGCCTAAAGGAAAACTGCAGTTTACTTTTTGTAAAGTATTACCCGTAGCTCCTTTAATTTGTATGTGTAAACCATTACCCTTTCTTCTCTCGGTAGGTATTTCAATTTTCTTTTTACCTGCTAAAAAAAGTGCGGTATCCGATTTTAATTTTATAATTTCCTGTGGCGTACCCTCTGCTACAATATGCCCTCCGTGAATACCCGCTTTAGGACCAATGTCTACTAAATAATCGGCAGCCATCATAATATCTTTATCATGCTCTACTACTAAAACGGTGTTGCCAATATCGCGCAATTGTTTAAGGGCTGTAATTAAGCGTTGGTTATCGCGCTGGTGCAGTCCAATAGAAGGTTCGTCTAATATATAGGTAATACCTTGTAGTTGCGAGCCAATTTGGGTGGCTAAACGAATTCTTTGAGACTCTCCACCACTAAGGGATTTAGAAGGCCTGCTTAAAGACAAATACGATAAACCCACATTCATTAAAAAAGAAATACGGTCGTCAATTTCTTTTAAGATACCAGCAGCAATTTGGGTATCTTTTTTATCCAGCTTAGCAGGTATTTTTTTAAACCATTCCTGCAAAGCATCTAAATGCATATCATTTAAAGCAGCAATGTTTTTATCATTCACTTTAAACCATAAACTATCTTTTCTCAACCTAGCCCCCTCACAAGTAGTACAGGTGTTCAATTCCATATAACCTTCCACCCAAGCCTTTAACTGGTCGGTGCTTTGAGAAGAGGTAAACCATCTTTTCATCATGGGCACTATACCTTCATAGCTACCCGTGTATTCATTGGGAATGTTCTCGTCGTTTAAGTCCATATCCAAACTGGAAGAAACATTTTTATCTCCAAACAAAATTAAATTCAAATGCTCTTTAGATAAATCTTGAATGGCTTTGTCTAAATTAATTTTATGTTTTCTGGCGAATAATTTTACTTGATTAAATACACTAGCCTCTCTTGCTTCTCCCAATGGATTAATGGCCCCTTCATTAATACTTAAACTAGGGTCTTGCAAAAGTAAACTCATATCAATGGCATACACATTACCTAAACCTTTACAATTAGAACAGGCTCCATAAGGGGAGTTAAATGAAAAACTATTGGGTGATGGTTCTTCATAACTTAAACCCGTGGTCTCACACATTAGTTGTTTAGAGTATTGAACTAATTTAGTTTTACCTTCTTCTAAAACAAAGAGTAAGTCCTTACCCATTTTTAAACATTGGGAAACACTTTCTCCTAGTCTTGTTTTCATCGCATCCGTTACGGGTATACGGTCAATCACAATTTCAATGTCGTGAATTTTATAACGGTCTACTTGGTATTTAGGTCTAAGTTCAATAATTTCTCCATCTACCCTTGCCTTCACAAATCCTTTTTTTCTAATTTCTTCAAACAATTCTCGGTAATGACCTTTACGTCCTCGTACCACGGGTGCTAATAAATTAATTTTCTTGTCTTTAAACTGAGTGAAAATATTTTGAATAATTTCTGCTTCAGAAAATTTGACCATGGGCTTACCCGTATTATAACTATAGGCCTTGCCTATGCGCGCATATAATAATCTTAAAAAATCGTACAATTCTGTAACGGTGCCTACTGTGGACCTCGGGTTTTTATTGGTAGTTTTCTGCTCAATGGCAATGACTGGGGAAAGTCCAGTAATTTGGTCTACATCGGGACGCTCCATTTCTCCCATAAACTGCCTAGCGTAAGCGCTAAAGCTTTCCATATAGCGTCGCTGGCCTTCATTATACAAGGTATCAAAAGCCAAGGAGGACTTACCGCTTCCGCTCACCCCTGTAAACACCACTAACTGGTTTTTAGGAATGGTAATATCAAAATTTTTGAGGTTGTGCTCTCGGGCACCGACTACGCTTATATATTCTTTAATTTGACTCATTGGAGGGGTTAAAGTTATAACAACCTTTTAAATAATTTGTTTAGAACAAAGAATAAACATTTAGTAATTTTGCAAAAACCAGATTCTTGCAAAAAAAGCACTTTATAATGGCTGTCGTTTTAAGCATTAGCCTTGCCGCTAGTTTGTTTTCAATGAGTATGCTTTGGGGCAAGAACGAGGCCTTTTTTTATTTAAATGCGAACCTAGGGCCGGTGGCAGATATGGTTTTTGAATACAGCAGCTATTTGGCCGAAGGATGGATCTGGATACCTTATTTTATTGTTCTAGTGGGTTTGTACAAAAAGGATACCGCTTTTATATTAATGAACTTCTTAGTATCTACCCTACTCACACAATTCGCTAAAAATTATATTTTTAATACTGCTATGCGCCCCATGGCAAGTGGGTTAGACACCACTCAAATACATACTGTACCAGGTGTTGAAATTCATAGTTTAAATAGTTTTCCGTCGGGGCATACCGCCACCGCCTTTACACTATTTTTATTGACTAACTATTTATTCCCTAATAAATATGCTTTAAGCATAGGTATAGTCTATGCAATAGTTTGCGCTTATTCCCGCATTTATTTAGCACAACATTTTCCTTTAGATTTGGCAGGAGGTATTTTTGTAGCCCTACTCACATTACCCATTAGTATTTTTATAAGGCAAAAATTAAATAAAAAACCATTCTAAGAAGGAAAGGCTCATCTCATTTTAAATTAATTATTATGTTAAAACGTTTTTTATTTATTGTAAACTTATTTTTTTTATTAAATGTTAGTGCCCAGGATACTGCGCATAATGCACATACAAGTGCCCCAGTAGTTAATAGTAGCATCACGGATCAACAAATTATTAGTGTTAGAAAGAATAGTCCGGAACAAATGAACAAGCCCTATGTAATTTTAATTTCAGCCGATGGTTTTAGAGCCGATTTTACTGAATTATAC
>JABMML010000184.1 GCA_013205585.1 Chitinophagaceae bacterium
ACATTTGAAGCATGGGTGAAGCTAAATTCTTTAAATAATATTTCAATTGCTTCCATAGGTACTTATACCGATAATGACCTATTTGAAATGGCTGTAGACAATGGCAAGTTGATACTTAATATCGGCCCCAATTTTTCTAGTAAGCTGAATCTTAAAAGCAATAGAACATTGCAAACTAATACTTGGTATCACTTAGTGATTGGAAATGATCCTTGGCTATCGCTATCACAGTCTACAAACTTTTATAATATTTATATTAATGGTGTTCTTGACAATGATTGGTTAACTCAAGTTATTGCTGATGCAAGCCAAACTAGTATTGATGCTATTTTTACAAATTTAAATACCACCAATACAAATATATACGTAGGAAATAGTCTAAGACCTTTTAATGGGAAATTAGGCAGTTTAAAAATTTATAAAAGGGTACTTAGCGCAACAGAAATTTTAAACAGGTTTAATGCCAATAAAAGCAGGTATGGGTATTAATTTATTAAGGCTTAGAATAATGAAACGTCTTAGAAAATTTTATAATTGTATTTCAATAAAATAATATATTATTAAAATAGTTTAACTGCAATTTTATTTTACGGCATTCCATACTAGAAAAATTACTATACAAATACTCGATATAAAAAATATTAAATTAGTTTAAGAGAAATTATTACAATCTGTTGTAATTTTATCTTATGAAAAAATTATTTATTTTAATTTTTATATTTTTTACAACTCTAGATGCATATGCGCAAACTGGAATATTTTTCCAAGCAATTGCAAGAGATAATTTTTCCAATCCTGCTAAAGACAGAAAATTATATGTACAAACTAATATTATTCAAACCTCTCCTACTGGCACTATAGTTTTAACAGAAGAGCATGAAACTTTTACCGATGCATTTGGCATATTTAGTATAATGGTAGGCAGCGGCAGAAGAGTAGGAGGTACCGTTACGGGTTTAAGTACTATTGATTGGTCCAAAGGCCCTTATTATTTAAATATTAAAATTGTCATTACACCCATTGCTGCTAGTAATACATGGGATTATACAAAAGAGTGGGTAGATATAGGAACTACTATTTTTGGTACCGTACCATTTGCATTGTATTCAGCTAGTACAGCTAATATTAATGAAAAATTAAATGCTTCAGATACTTCTAAAATGCTGGAACCTTATGCTAAAGGGAAAGCGGTTCAAACATTATCAACAACCCTAGATACAAAATTAGCTACTAAGGATACTGCAGCTATGTTGGCACCTTATGCTAAATTGTCTTACAGCTTAGATAGTAATTATTTAAAAAAACAAATAACTAGTTTATTAGGCGCATCGGATACTATAAAATACACTAAACAAACTTATACCGATTCTGCATTACTTACAAAAATGAATGTATTTGATACAAGTATATATACCAAGCAAGCATTTGTTGATTCTGCATTACTTACTAAGCTTAGTATAACTGGCAATGCATTGACGGCAACATTTGCAACAACAGCAGCTAATGCTTCAACATCAAGCACATCAATAAAATTAGCTATAGCAAGGAAAATAAATAATGTTACATTTGATGGCAGTGGAGATATAACTATTACAGCTGACGCTGGAACCTTATCCGGCACGACTTTAAATTCAACAGTAATAAATTCAAGTTTAACTAGTGTGGGCACTTTAACGAACACTATAATTAGCGGAAAATTAGTAGTGGGTGCTACTTCGGCTGCAAGCAATTCTGCTGTATTAGAAGCAAACTCTACGACACAAGGTTTTTTACCTCCCAGAATGACCACTACCCAACGTGATGCAATTTTATCTCCCACTACTGGATTGGTCATATTTAATACAACTACCGATTGCTTGGAATTTAAAACCAGCACTGTATGGGTATCGCTTACAACTTCAAATTCTGTAAATTATTCTAGTATTCTCATAGGAACACAAAATTGGATGGACAAGAACTTAAATGTTTCTACTTATCAGAATGGTGATATTATACAATATGTATCCGATCCTGCTGCATGGGCTGCTTTAACAACAGGAGCTTGGTGTTATTATAATAATGATCCTGCTAATAATGCTATTTATGGCAAACTATATAATTGGTATGCAGTGAATGATCTTAGAGGATTAGCGCCAAAAGGTTGGCATATACCCACTGATGCTGAATGGACCACATTAAGTACTACATTGGGTGGAGATGCTATAGCAGGTTGGA
>JABMML010000185.1 GCA_013205585.1 Chitinophagaceae bacterium
ATAACAGAGCCCTCTTTAAAAAATATTCCCGTTTTTCCTAACGAAACCGCTTTACCGAAGTGTATAGTAATGGATTTCGCTATTGCCATAAATGAGCAAAATGAATTAGTGCCTGCTTTAATTGAGTTGCAAGGCTTCCCTTCCTTATTTGCCTATGAACTACTGCAAGATGAGTGTATTCATAAAATTTATACTATTCCAGCAGGGTATAGCCCTTACTTAAATGGCTATACCAAAGAAAAGTACATGCTTCATTTAGAATCTATTTTGAAAGGAAATACATTAATTGAAACCAAAAAGAATTTAGATACTAATAATCAAAATATATCCGACTCTTCTAATAATAGTATAAAGAATTCTAATAAGCATACTGTATTATTAGAGATTCTACCGCACCAGCAAAAAACTAGAATTGATTTTTACTGCACTGAAAAATATTTAAATATTCCTACAGTTTGTATTACTGAAATTTTTACTGAAGGAAATATACTTTATTACCAAAGAGAAGACAATAAAATAAAAATTGATAGAATATATAACCGCATTATTTTAGATGAATTAAAGCATCAAACTAAAGAGATACAAGAGAAAGGCGCTTTACTTCAAACTAATTTAGCTATTGAATGGGTCACACACCCTCATCATTTTTTTAGAATTAGTAAATTCTTACTCCCTTTTTTAAAGCATTTATACATTCCGCATACTCAATTCGTAGACCAATTAACAGAAGCACCTACAATATTAGAAAAATATATATTGAAACCCCTATTCTCTTTTGCAGGCCAAGGCGTGATAATTGATATTAGCGCAGCTGATATTGAAAACATAAAAGACCCCTCAGGCTGGATATTACAAGAAAAAGTAAACTACGCGAATTGCATTGAAACACCCACAGGGCTTGCCAAAGCAGAATTAAGACTGTTTTACTTCTGGGACGAAGGCAAGCAAGAATATATTGCCACCATGAATCTTGCTCGATTAAGCAAAGGAAAAATGATTGGGGTAAATTATAATAAAACTGCCACCTGGGTAGGCGGCAGTTTAGCTTATTTTGAAATGACGAAGTAATATTTAGTCGGCACTGTTCTTTAATTGCATTAATAAGGTATAGGCATTCGTAGTCACAATTGCTTGCTTTCCTAAATCATTTTTTATTTCTACATAACCATTGTTAGAAACACCCGTTTCTACAGGGACCATTTTAAAACTATTTCCTTCCATTTTTATAAATACAAAGGGCTTGTTTTGCCATTTTACAATGGCCTGTTCAGGAACTGTATTTACTTTCGCATCATTTAACTCAATTTCAGCATTCGCAGAAGTACCAGGATACAAACGAACCGATTCATTCACTAAATGACAATGCACTTCAGTTGTTTTGTCTTCATTGATATTAGGATTAATAACAGCCACTTTTGCTAAATACTTTTTTCGCATATCATTATTGGTATAAAAACTAACTTTATTGCCAACCTTTAAATTAGTAGCATCGTTTTCATATACAATAAGTCTTAAATGTAAATCGCTAGGGTCAATAATTTCAAAAAGTATATCCGTGGGTGTTACATACTTTCCAATGTTTACATTTACCTTGGTAACATACCCATTAATAGGTGCATTAAAATTAATAGCCCTAGAAATATTATTCTCATTCAATGTGAGAGGGTCTATGCCTAATAATTTAAGTTTCTCGCTTAAAGACTTTGTTAAATACTTTTGGCTTTCATAATCGCTTCTGGCTAATTGAAAAATTTTATCACTGGTAGACTTTGTTGCATTTAAATCTCTTTGCCTATTGAAATCGGCCTCTAAATAAACTAATTTACTTTTAGAAGTCAAATAATCTTGTTGCAATTCAATATAACTAGGGTCCTCCATTACAGCCAATAAATTTCCTTTTTTAACAAACATACCCGGAATTAAACTAGTTTTCTTTAAATAGCCTCCCATAGGTATACTAATAGAAACTATATTACTAGGCGGCACATCAATTGCCCCATTCACCTTTAATATCTTATGCATGGACATCAACTGCGCAGTTCCAAAAGCAAGATTCGCCGTTTTTAATTGCGCTGCATTTAAAGTAACCAGATCAGCACTAAGGGCATCAGTTCCTTTTTCTGCTTCAACAGCCTCATTAGTTTTATTTCCAGCACAGGCTAGCATTGTAGAAATACTAGCAAGGACTAAAAAGTTTTTTAATTTCATAAATTTATCTTTAATTATTTGAACTAATTTTTTCTATTTCAATGGCACTTTCATTTAGTTGCTGAACGTAATTGAAATACTCATTTTGAATTTGTATGGCTTGATTAATAATCATAACCCATTCTAAGTAACCAATCTCTCCAGCGTTCAATTTCTTGGAAGCTATTTCTATCAATAAATTGCTATTAGGTAATATGGTTCTTTGATATTTTATAATTAAGCTTTTATTTTGAACATACCTGGCTGCTAAATTTTTTAAATTAGCACTTAACTGTTGTTGCACCGCAATTTGCTCTAATTTATTTTGTTGTACACTAATACTTCCTGCAGCAATGCGTGAACGTTGCGCCGAGGAAAATAAAGGAATGGACATACCCATATTAAAAGCATTAAAACGAAAATCTTTTCCGAAATACCGTTCGACAGTCTGACTAGTTGGCTGCCAACCAATAATGGTGGAGCTATTATAGCCCAAATTAAAAGAAGGTTGTAATTTCCCCTTTTCAAGTTGGAGCTCATTTTCAGCCAATGTAATTCTTTGTTGACTTATTTTTATTTGGGGCGTTTCAGGCACCGTCAACAAATCAGGAATACGCTCTAATTCAATAATATTATTTTCAGCAAAAGGCACCTGTACCATTTTTGAATTTAAAAGAATATTGAATTCATTTAATAATACCTCGTACTCAGTAGTTAATAATTCTAATTGATTGGAGATTTGCGCTAATTGACTTTCTGCTGTAATTTTTTCCAAGATATCGGAATTCCCTGCCTCAAAAAGTTGCTTGGCTTTACCAGCAAATGAAGTATAAATACTATCGGCATTGAGCAAGAGTTGCTTTCTTCTTTGAACTAGTAGTAAATTATAAAAAGCACTTTTTACCGCAGCCTTTAACTCAATTTCTTTTTGCAATTTCGAGAGTACACTTATATTAATATTCGTTTTATTGATAGCGCCTTGACTCTTGTATACAGAGGGGAATTGTATATTTTGAGATACAGTCATTCTATTATCATTTTGAAAACTATTTATTTTTCCATAACCAAAATCAAATAGTGTTTTATCAATATCAAGATTACTCTTTTTTAATGCTTGATAATAGTTCACTTGCATTGAACTTACTTTCAAAGAAGCATTATTTTGAATGGCACTATCGATAGCTGCATTTAAACTAATATTAGTTTGTGCAGCACTTGCACTGCTTATCAATAATAATACCAATACTAGAAAACTGCTATTTTTATTCATTTTAATATATTGAGTTCCTTTTTCAAAAAGCAAATACATCACAGGTAAAACAAAAAGGGTAAGCATAGTAGATATAATTAAACCGCCAATAACCACTGTTGCTAATGGTTTTTGCACTTCCCCTCCAGCCCCAGTACTAATGGCCATGGGAATAAAACCTAAAGCAGGTACAAGGGCTGTCATCAATACCGCCCTTAATTTTGATTTAGTAGCATGCATAAGTATTCGAATAGAATCCTGCCAGCCTTCTGCTTTAAGCCTATTAAATTCAGTTACTAATAAAATCCCATTTAAAACGGCTACTCCAAATAAGGCAATAAAACCCACACCTGCCGATATGCTAAAAGGCATATCTCTTACCCACAAAGCAAAAATACCACCCATAGCCGATAATGGAATGGCCGTGTAAATTAATAAGCCTTGCTTCACAGAGCCAAAAGCAAAGTATAATAATAAGAAAATAAGAAATAAAGCAATGGGTACGACTACGCCTAATCTATCTTTTGCCGCTGTCATGTTTTCAAAGGACCCTCCATACACGATGGTATAACCTTTTTGTAATTTTAGTTGATCATTAATTTTAGCCTGTAACTCTTTTACAATAGTTTGTACATCTCTTCCTGTAATATTAAAGCCTACTATAATTCTTCTTTTCGTATTTTCTCTTTGTATCTGATTCACGCCTTCTATTTCTTCAATACTAGCCACATAGGATAATGGAATTTGCTGCCCTTTTGCCGAGCTTACATATAAATTTTGTATGTCGGCAATACTCTTTCTTGCTTCACCATCAAATCTTACCACCATATCAAATCTTTTCTCCTCCTCATAAACCTGCCCTGCTATTTGGCCTGCGAATGCAGCATTGACCACCTTATTTATATCAGCCACATTTAGTCCATACTTAGCCATCCCATCTCTATTATATTTTATAACTACCTGTGGCATACCTGTTACTTTTTCTTCATAAATATCGATGGCACCATCTACGGTTTTTACAATCTCGTTTAATTTACTTGCATAATGTGTAAGGGAATCTAAATTTTCACCAAAAATTTTACAAACCACATCCTGCCTGGCACCGGTCATTAATTCATTGAAACGCATTTGCACAGGAAATTGAAAACCAACAGTAACACCAGGCACTGCTTCCAATACTTTTGTCATTTTTAAACTTAGTTCATTAAAAGTTTTAGCAGAAGTCCATTCTGATTTATCTTTTAAAATAACCATCATATCTGCTGCCTCAATGGGCATAGGATCGGTCGGAATTTCGGCACTTCCAATTTTATTAACTATTTTTTCAATCTCTGGAAAGTTTTGAATTAAAAGCTTCGTGGCTTTCTGTGTTGACTCAATGGTGTTGTTCAAATTGCTACCCGCTAAGACCCTTGTTTCAACAGCAAAATCTCCTTCTTCTAATTGAGGTATAAACTCTCCTCCCATATTAAGCAACAGTATTACTGAAATAGCAAAAACTGCAATGGTAGACATAATGATAGTCTTAGGTAGTTTCAAGACTTTCTTTAATAAAGGCTGATAAGCTCTTTCCAAGAAAATCATTAGCCTATCGGTTATATTCTTTTTATGATGTAATTTTTTATTTAAAAAAAGTGCCGCCATCATGGGCACATATGTAATGGATAATATAAAGGCACCAAAAATGGCAAAGGCTATGGTAAAGGCCATTGGTTTAAACATTTTTCCCTCTATCCCTTCTAAAGACAAGATGGGCAAATACACAATTAAAATAATAATTTGACTGAACACTGCCGATTTTATCATTGCCCCTGTTGACTTTCCAACCTCTTCGTCCATTTCTTCCTGGTTAATATTTACCAAAGTTCTAAAATGTTTAGAATGCGCAAATCGATACAGTATAGCTTCTACTACAATAACAGAGCCATCTACAATTAAGCCAAAATCGATGGCGCCTAGTGACATAAGGTTTCCCCCTATGCCAAACATATTCATTAATATAATGGCAAAAAGCATTGACAATGGAATTACAGAAGAGACAATTAAGCCAGCTCTTAGATTACCCAGAAAAAATACAAGTACAAAAATTACAATGAGTGCACCTTCTAATAAATTAGTTTCAACCGTTTTAATGGCATTATTCACCATTTTGGTTCTATCTAAAAATGGTTCTATCACAACACCCTCTGGTAACATTTTTTGTATCTCTGTAATTTTATCTTTTACTCTTTTTACAACCAATGAAGAGTTTTCTCCTTTCAGCATCATCACTACGGCGCCTGCAACCTCTCCTTCATCATTATAAGTCATGGCACCATATCTAATGGCATACCCATATTGCACTTTTGCAATATCTCTAATTAATAGTGGCGCTCCATTATCCAATTGCTTTACTACAATTTTTTCAATGTCTTCTATATTCGTAGTTAAGCCTTCACTTCTAATATATAAAACAGTGGGCCCTTTTTCAATATAAGCACCCCCTGTATTTTCATTATTTTTTTCTAAAGAAGAAAATATATCAGAGATGGTTAAATCATATGCTTTTAATTGATCTTGTTTAACTGCAATCTCATATTGTTTTAACTTACCTCCAAAACTGGATACTTCTGCCACACCAGGCGTTCCTATTAATTGCCTTCTTACTACCCAATCCTGTAATGTTCTTAATTCCATGGCGTCATACTTGCCTTCAAAGCCTTTTTGCGGCCTTAATACATATTGAAATATTTCACCTAATCCAGTAGATACTGGTGCCAATTCTGGAGAACCTGTGCCTGGAGGAATATTTTGTTTTACATTTTGAAGCTTCTCTGTTATTTGCTGTCTAGCCCAATAAATATCAATTTTATCTTCAAATACAATGGTGATTAAAGAGAGTCCAAATCGAGAAAAACTTCTTATTTGCTTCGTACCGGGTATATTACTACAAGCTTGTTCAATAGGAAAGGTGACAAGTCTTTCAATATCTGTAGCGCCTAATGAAGGAGACACCGTAATAATTTGAACTTGATTATCGGTAATATCAGGTACTGCATCAATGGGCAATCTGGTAAGCTCAAAGGCACCCCAGCCAATTAATGAAATAATAAACAAACCTATGATTAGCTTATTCTTAATTGAATAGGTTATAATTTTATTTAACATAAAAATCTTATTCAAGATAATAAAACAATAGCATACTAAATATGCGAGGGCAAGGATATAATAAAACTAAATATATAGTAAATACCCTTTTAATTAGCCCTTTAATTACTCGAAAGATACAGTCTTAATTGAATACCCCATAAAATTCTTGTTAAAAAAAATTAATTAATGAAATTCCACCAAATGCCTACTCTAAACCAAGTACCTGTACCTGGATAATTTTTAGCGGTGAAATTATAAGTGTTTCCTAATGAATTACTTGTAGGAATTAAAGTATTCAGGTTCTCTAGTCTAATATACCCTTTGAAGCGTTTAATCATAAAATGTAAAAAGGCATTAGCTGTAGGCCTATTACGAAGCATATAACTATTTTGAACAAAAAACTGTCCAGTTAAAGGCATATAGTCATCTGCTTTAAATTCGGTATGATAAATCATCTCTAGCCCAGTAGATAAATTCAAGTTTTTATAAAAATTACCTTCAAAGGCCAATCTTTGTCTAGATAAAATTAATGGAATATTTATAGGTGCCGATTTATCCACTATTTGCACAGTGGTTTCATTATACCAATTCCAATGGGTACTTAATTTTATCTTATTATTAAGCACAGCACTAATATAACTTATAGGGCTGCTATACACTGCGGCTTGATAGCCTGAAGCAAAATAATTATAGTTATTAATTAATTGATAATTAAATGAAACTCTAAAGGCTTTTGCAGCATTCCCTGTCTCTGCCAACATATCAATTGTATTTTCTTTCTGTATGCCTTTTAAAGCATTATTTGGAAATTGAGTAAGCCCTAAATAATTAGTAGAAGGGGTTCGATTGCTATTTTGAAAACTAAGTTTCAAATAAGTACCTTTCGAACTTAAAATTCTAGATAAATAAAATTGAGCATCATAGTCTCCTGCATGGTAACCATTCAAATATAATTTACCTGAAGCTATTAAGTCCCATAACTGATTTCTCGTTTTATTTTTATAGACACCAAACCCGTATAAGTCATAATCAGTCCATTTTTGTAAGTTCGATAAGGTGGTCGCTAAATGCGTATAGCCCGATCCCACTTGTAAAAATTGATTAGAATTATTTTTTTGCGGATAACTAATTAAACTAAAATCGTTGGTGACAAGGTTCCAGCTGTCTGCAAACTTAACATTCGTACCTGAAGGGATTGTGTAATTAAAATATTGTAAATAGTTTAATTCATTAGGTGCCCTGTCTTCAAATAAGAATTGATTCGACTCCAATTTCACCTCATTTTGAAATCTAAGTCTTGGATAAAATAAATGAATCACGACTGTATCTTTTACGATGGAATCTTTTTGACCAAGGTCATAGGTTTGACGCCATAAATAAGTATTATTCTTATAGGTTGAACCAGTAGCAATAGTGGTGTTAAAAGGATTACGAAAAGAAGCACCACTTACACCCAGTCTCGTTTCTAGCTCATAAGGGTTATTTAGTGATAAGCTATCTAATAAAGCAGCTTTCACAAGTCCTCCATTTTCAGAAGAGGCTGCTTTATTGGTAAGCATTACAAAGTAGGACTCATACCTTTTACGCTTCGATTGAAAATGCGCCGTAATACGCATATTATTTAAATTCGCATTTTGATTTTTTACATTGCCTGGCGAATTGCTAAATCGATATTCAAAAGAAAAATTTAATTGTTGCGTTTTATTTTGTGTATGTTTTACTTCAATTAATTGCTCACCCTTGCCTCCCAATAAATACCCTAATTCAGTAAAGGGTCTGGTAGTTTGATAAAAAGGCGTAGCCACTAAAGTATAATTGTACGCATCAAAAGCATGAAAGCCTGGGTCAAACCCCCCTTTTTTCTGCGTTGAAAATAAATAAGATTTAGAGGCTGTTCCTAAATTACCAAGGGTATAATTAGTATAAGGTAAGGGATAGTGTACAAAAAAATCGTTAATACTTGAATCTAGTTTTCGAATCTCATTATTATTATAGAGCTTATAAAATAGTGTAATTGAATCGGCGTTCTGGTCTCTTCTTTGTAAGGAATCGGTACTTTCTCCACTTGCATTGCTCTTTCCAATGGGTCTAAGGGCATTGCCAAATTTTTGCGCACTTATTTCTATATGAAGCAAGACTACTATGACTAAACAAAATAAAATGCGCTTATAAATGAACATGCGTAAAATTAAATTAGGAAATTTGTTTTACTAAATCGCTTATAATTAATGTTAACTTAGGCTCCGCTGCATTCGCAGCTTCTAGTACTTCTTCATGTGTAATGGTATTATTATCTTCTCTAATACCTAAATCGGTTACTACACTTATGGCAAATACTTTCATACCACAGTGCACTGCCGCAATATTTTCTTGTACCGTACTCATACCTACAACATCGCCCCCTACCGCTTTAATTAATTTATATTCTGCTCTTGTTTCAAAAGTGGGGCCCGTCACACCCACATAAACTCCTTCATGTACTTTTATTTGATGCTTATTTGCAATGGCTTTCGCTTTTTCTATAAAGTCTAATGCATAAGGCTGGCTCATGTCTGGGAATCTTGTACCCAATGCCGATTCATTTTTTCCAATTAATGGATTAATGGAGAACAAACTAATATGATCTTTTATGATCATTAAATCGCCCACTTCAAAATTAGGATGCACTCCGCCTGCCGCATTGGATAAAATTAAATTCACCACCCCTAATAATTTTAATACACGTACCGGATACGCAACCTGCTCTGGGGAATAGCCTTCATAAAAATGAAAACGACCTTCCATCACCCAAACTTTTATACCATTTAAAGTACCCAGTATTAATCTGCCCTTATGCCCTTCCACCGTACTTATAGGAAAATGTGGAATTTGAGTATATTGAATTTCAAAATCAACCTGTATTTGAGTAGCTAAATTACCAAGGCCGCTGCCGAGTATAATAGCCGTTTGCGCAGTTGATTTAATTTTAGATTGAATGAAAGCGGAAGTCTCTTCTAATTGAGCCATTAAGGGCGTCGACATATACGGTATATTTTAGCCACAAATATAACGACAGTAAGGGATTATAAGGCAAGATTCTAGGCCTTTGATGGGCTTGTATCATGTTTTAATACCCAATAAGCAATAATGGCACTTAAAAGCATAAATACTGCCC
>JABMML010000186.1 GCA_013205585.1 Chitinophagaceae bacterium
AGATAAAGGCCAAGCCCCCATGCGTATTGATAAATGGGTGCAAGCAAGAATTGAAGGTATTACCAGAAATAAATTACAAAATGGCATTGACGGTGGTTTTTTAACCGTGAATGGCAAAGTAGTGAAGAGCAATTACAAAACAAGATCCGGTGACGAAGTAGTTTACTTAAGTATTATCAATCAAGAATACACCGACCTCAAGCCTGAGGCCATGCACTTAGATATTGTGTATGAGGACGAGGCTGTAATGGTGATTAACAAGCCTTCCAATATGGTGGTGCATCCAGGCATTGGAAATTATACGGGCACACTACTTAATGGAGTGGCACATCATTTACTTTCCCAAAATCCCGATTTAAACGAAGAAGTTTTACCTCGCTTTGGATTAGTACATCGTATTGATAAAAACACGACCGGTTTAATTGTACTTGCTAAAACTCCTGAAGCAGCAAGTCATTTAGCCAAACAATTTTTTAACCATACGGTTGAAAGAAAATATGTGGCCGTTGTTTGGGGCGATATGGAACAAGAAGAAGGAACCATTGTGGCGAATATTGCACGTCATAAGTCGAATAGAAAAATGTTTGATGCTTACCCCGATGAAGAAATTGGCAAGCATGCCATTACACACTATAAAGTGATAGAGCGTTATAATTATGTAACCCTAGTGTCCTGTATTTTGGAAACAGGAAGAACACATCAGATTAGAGTGCACATGAAACATATTGGCCATACTTTATTCAACGATTTCGAATATGGTGGCGATAGAATTTTAAAAGGCACCATTTATACAAAGTATAAGCAGTTTGTAGATAATTGCTTTGACGCCTGCCCTAGATGTGCTTTACATGCACAAACCTTAGGCTTTATACACCCTACCACTGAAAAGCAAATTAGTTTTGACAGCCCGCTGCCTTCCGATATGCAAGCAGTGATTGAAAAATGGAAATATTATAAAGCCTCGGCCAATCAATAATAAAATAGTTTAATTTTTATTTTGTGCATTTTGCATAGGTGATAAGCCCATCGATTGTCCACGTCCCATACCTTTCATTTTGAATAATGAAAAATTAGAAGGTGCCGCCACTTTAGGCCAGCTATTATTGTTCTCATTAATATCTGCTGTTTCACGCATTGGATCTAACTTAATAGAAACTGCTTTTTTATTGGTTAAAAAAGTACTCACCACTTTATTTTCATTATGTCTCCAAATTTGAGCAGATAATTTTTGTAATTCTTTGGTGCCGTCTTCAAATGTAAATTCAATAATTATTGGCATTACTAAACCACCTTTATTTAAAAAAGTAATTTCATATAAGTTTACATCGGCATATTTTGCCTTTTCAGCATCTGTCAATGGTTCCATCGACCCATAACTCATTGCAGGTTGCTTCGTAACAGAATCATAAGCTTCTATTCCTCTCGCATACCTCCAATAAAAATCACGCAAACTTGTATCGGCATCTGTTAAAAACACAATGGACTTATCGGCTCTATTTCTAACTTTTGAAATATCATCAAAACCAGGAAGCATAGGTTTATCTATGGCTCTAGGCCCACCAGCACCTATTCTACCTCCACGACCACCCATTGTTGGCGCAGCTGTAGAACTTGGATCATACACTGCATGTCTTACAGTATCTATTGCAATATCAACCGGATCAATACCATAAAACCAACCTCTCCAATACCAATCTAAGTCTATAGCACTTGCATCTTCCATGGTTCTAAATAAATCGGCAGGTGTTGGATGTTTAAATGCCCAACGACGAGCATATTCTTTAAAAGCATAATCAAATAACTCACGGCCCATTACCGTTTCTCTTAAAATATTTAAAGCTGTTGCAGGTTTAGTGTATGCATTCGGTCCAAACTGAATAATATTTTCACTATTGGTCATGATAGGTTCCAATTGATCCTTAGGTAAACGCATGTAATCTGCAATGGTCCAGGCCGGTCCTCCTCTTGATGGAAATTTATTATCGTATAATTCTTCTGATAAATATTGGACAAATGAATTCAAGCCTTCGTCCATCCATGACCATTGACGTTCATCACTATTAATAATCATTGGGTAGAAGTTATGGCCCACTTCATGAATAATAACTCCTAACATTCCATTTTTAGCAGATTCTGTATAAGTACCATCTTTTTCGGTACGACCATAGTTAAAACATATCATAGGATATTCCATACCATTAGAAGCTTCAATACTTTGTGCTACAGGATATGGATAAGGAATACTAAACTTTGAGTATGATTTAATAGTATGGGCTACTGCTTTCGTTGAAAACTTACGGTATAAACCATAGGCTTCTTTTGCATATCCACTCATGCACATTACTTTCTTACCTTCTACATTGGCAGCCATCGCATCCCAAATGAATTTACGGCTAGATCCAAATGCAAAATCACGCACATTTTCTGCATTAAAAACCCAAGTCTTTTGTGTAGTGACTTTATTTTTTTCTGCATTTTTTGCTTCTTCCAAAGTAACAATTTCTATGGGTTCTGTAGAAGTTTGCGCTTTATTCCATCTAGCTAATTGTGCTGCAGATAATACCGCAGGATAATTTTGTGCTTGACCTGTTGCCATCACCACGTGATCACCTGGAACCGTAATGGCCACTTTATAATTACCAAAAACTAAAGCAAATTCTCCGCGGCCCGTAAATTGATGATTTTGCCATCCTTGAAAATCAGAATAAACACATAAACGAGGATACCATTGTGCCATCGTAAATAAATAGTTGCCGTCCTCAGGGAAATATTCATAACCGCCTCTACCGGCAAGGGTCATTCTATCAGTAATTTTATAGGTCCAACTTAATTTAAAAATAATTTTTTGACCCGGCTTTAAGGGAGTAGGCGTTTCAATACGCATCATCGTACCATTGATAGTATATTTTAATTTAGCGCCCACAACATCTGTCAAAGAGGTAATGATATGACCCAATCCATTATCGGTTTTTTGTTCGATTAATTTATCAATAGTAGCAGTGGTTACCCCACGTCCTAAGCGCGTTTCAAGAGGGAAGCCTGCGTTGTTAACTGTGCTATGTTCATTTTCATCTAACTGTAACCATAAATAAGTAAGTACATCGGGTGAGTTATTATAATAGGTAACTGTTTCAGTACCAGATAGCATTAATTTTTTTTCATCCAATGTAGCTTTGATATCATAATCTGCTCTTTGTTGCCAATATTTTGTGCCTGGTGCGCCACTTGCGGTTCGATACTCATTAGGGGTGGCTAAGATAGTGCCCAACTGTTCAAACTTATTGCCATGATTAGAACTTGGGTTGTTATGAATGTCTTGTGCCAATAAACAAGTTAAACTTGTTAAGAAAACAAAACTCAAAGAAGCTAATTTTTTGATTTGCATAAAATCTATTTATTTAAAAAAGGTTTGATACGATCTATTATCATGATCAGAGAAAGTCCAATGGTCATAAAAGATCCAATTCGAATATACGATTTTCGGTCTATCTTAAAGCGATTTACAAGCATAAAAGAAAAAACTAATATACAGCCCACAATCAATAGCTGACCCAATTCCAAACCTAGGTTAAATGAAAAAAGAGGCAGTACAATGCTTTCCTCCTTACCTAGTAAGCTTTTGAGATAATTACTGAAGCCTAAGCCA
>JABMML010000187.1 GCA_013205585.1 Chitinophagaceae bacterium
ACTATAGAACATGGAAGTGGTATGGATGAGGAATGTATGCGTGTGATGGCAGAGAAAGGAATTTTCTGGTGTCCTACTATATTTGTGAATGAATTTGTTGCCGAAGGAAGAGCAATATTAGGAAGTCCTATTAATTTATATTTTCAACAATCTATTCAAGCAACCTTTAAAAAAGCAATGAAGATGGGTGTTAAATTAGCCTATGGTACCGATATTGGTGGCTATGATTGGAACTTAGCACAAGCGAAAGACTTCACTTATTTTGTTGAATGGGGCTTAAGTCCTGTGCAAGCTATTCAAACTGCTACTACTACTGCTGCAGAACTACTAGGCATGCAAGGAAAAATAGGTGAGATTAAAGAAGGTAGCTTTGCTGATATCATTGCCTTAAAAAAAGACCCTACTAAAGACATTTCTGCTTTACAAAATATTGACTTTGTAATGAAAGACGGAAAAGTATATAAGCATTAGGCTTTTTTAATGACGCTTCCCTTCCATCCAAAATAAGCTACTACCACAAAAGCCACTAGTGGCACTATATAACCCATTTGTATATTACCAGTAGCATCGCTAATTAATCCAAAAATACGAGGTAAAACAGCACCGCCTACTATAGACATAACTATTAAACTACTGGCCATTTCAGTATCAGGACCTAGTTGCTGTATACCTAATGAAAAAATAGTGGGAAACATAATAGACATAAAAAAGCAAATACCTATTAAGGCATAAATAGTCATCATTCCTTTGCCAAAAATGGCTACTAAACATAATAGTACACAAACAATTGCAAAAGAAGTTAATAAATGACGAGGCGTAAAATACTTCATTAAGGCCGTACCTAAAAAGCGGCCTACTAAAAAAGCAAGGCCCCCCATACTTAAATAATCGGCAGCTTGTATTTCAGAAATTTGCGCCGACTCTGTGGCGTATAAAATAAATAAACTAAGCACACAAACCTGTGCACCAACATAAAAAAATTGTGCTACCACGGCCCAGCTTAAATGAGAATGTCTAAATGTATTTAATATAGTTGTATTTTGATTCGCCGCATTTTTTTCTCTTATATCAGGTAACTTAATTTTAAAAAACAAAAAAGCTATACATAAAAGAATAATACCTAAAATAGTATAAGGTGTTTTAACCGTATAGGCTTCTGCTGCTAGGGCTGCTTTTTGAGCAGCAGCAGTCATCATAGCTAATTCTTCAGGGGTATAGCCCTTGGTTAAAATGATTCTTGCCCCAATAGCAGGCGCCAAGGCCGCCGCCAATCCATTGAAGGATTGTGCTAGGTTTAGTCTTTGGGTAGAAGTACTAGGGTCGCCTAATGAAGAAGCATAGGGGTTAGCAGCAGTTTCTAAAATAGTTAATCCGCAGGCAATTACAAATAATGCAAACAAGAAATAGTTATAAGATTGGTTATTAGCAGCCGGTACAAATAAAAACGAACCTATTGCAAATAATAATAAACCCGCAATGATACCCGTTTTATAGCCCCATCTTTTCATAATATAGCCAGCAGGCAAGGCCATAAAGAAGTAGGCTAGAAAAACCGAAGAGTCAACTAGGGTAGATTGAGTGGTTGTAAGGGTAAATGACTTTTTTAAATGGGGAATTAAAATGGGATCTAAATTATGTGCAAAGCCCCATAAAAAAAACAAGCAAGTAATTAATATAAAAGGAATTAGGTCTGATTTGGTTTTTTGCATTGCAGATAAATTATATTTAAATATAATCTATCCAAAACATTTAAGCAAAAAATAAGCTAAGAGAATGGCATTAAAAGAGGCTAAAGACCTACTTTTGAAGCGCATTCAACCACCATCAAGGCTTATAAAACTACTAGCCTTTCAAACTAAAAAACTATGAAAAAATTAATACTAAGTATTACTTGTTTACTTGCAAGTCTTATCATTTTCACTACTATATCTACAGCACAAAATTCAAAAAATGCTAAAGAACCAGCACGCGATTATTACTTAATTCAAATATACCACTGCAGTACAGCAAAACAAATTGAAAATATTGATTTGTATTTGAAAAATACTTTTTTACCTTATTTGCATAAAAATGGTATTGAAAAAATAGGTGTATTTGCTCCACTTGATAACGATACCGCAAGCGATAAAAGAGTATACGTTTGGGTGCCCTTTAAAAATATTCAAAAATTAGATAAACTAGATCAAACAATAGAAGCATTAGATCCCATGGGAAATGCTGCCATTATTCATTTAGAGCCCACAGATAATAGTTTGCCTTATACTAGAATAGAAAAAATTATATCTAAAGCCTTTAAGTTTCAGCCTCAATATGCAAGAAAGTCCAGTTTAACAAAATCGAGTAGTCGCATTTATGAATATAGAAGTTATGAAAGTCCTACTGAAAATTTACATTTAAGAAAAGTACATATGTTTAATGAGGGTGGGGAAGTAACACTTTTTGAAAGCCTTAATTTTAATGCTATTTTTTATTCAAAAGTGATTGCAGGAAGTAGAATGCCAAATTTAATATACATGACCGGCTTTAACAATATGGAAGACCGCAATGCGCATTGGAAATCGTTTGGAGAGGCTCCTGTTTGGAAAAAGATTTCAGCGGCACCTGAATACTTAAATTCTGTGAACAGGAACGAAACTGTACTCATGAGCGCCCGTGATTATGCCGACTTCTAGTCGATTAA
>JABMML010000188.1 GCA_013205585.1 Chitinophagaceae bacterium
GTCATCAAAATTAATGTCCGTGAAAGATGGTATTTATTTCCCATTCCTTATTTCAGATGGGTAGATAGAAACTTTAACCAGTGGTGGAATGAACAAAATAGAAGCCTAGACAGAGTGAACTATGGATTAAATCTAGGGCAATCCAATGTGACGGGTAATAATGATAAATTGAATGCAGCTTTTATAACAGGGTATACGCAACAATCTAGTTTCAGGTATCAAATACCCTTTATTGATAAAAAACTACATTATGGTTTAGCCTTAGGTTGGCAAAATGCTATACAGAAAGAAATTAATATTGAGACCAAATTAGATAAGCAAGTTTTTTATAGAACTCAAGCTATTATACAAAAAGGCTATCGAGCCAATGCAAGTTTATTGTACCGCCCTAATTTATTTGAAAGACATAGTTTTCAAATGGGTATAGGCAGAAATGAAATAAGTGATTCTGCTTTTCTATACCAACCCATTTTTTTACCTAGTCATCAAAAAACATTTTCTTATCTAGATGCCTCCTTAGCGTTTTCCCGCATTCGTTTCGACTACAATGCGTATCCTACCAAGGGGCAGTCTACCAATTTTATTTTATATCACCGCTTTTCAAAAAATAGCAGTTTAAGTTCTATTCAACTCAGAAAAACATGGGCACGCCCTTTTTCAAAATCGAATTTTATTTTTGTAGAATCTAATAATCTGGTTAAATTTTTACCCAATCAAAACTATACCGATAACAAATTATTAGGCTATGGTAATTTACAATTGAGTGGCTTAGATTATTATGTCGTGGATGGAAGTGCAGCTAGTATTTTAAAAGTCTCTTTTCATCATGCATTAGGGGCAGTCAGTATAAAAAATAGATTCATCCCTAAGCGAATACCTATTATTAAATATCAATTTTGGCTCAAGGCCTTTACTAATCTTGGCTATGTCTATAGTGAAAAACCTGTAAATGGTAATCGCCTTGCTAATACACTGCTAAGAACAGCAGGGCTGGGTATGGATATTGTTGGCATTTACGATTTTGTATTAAAAATTGATTACAGCTTGAATCAGCTTGGAGACAAAGGGTTATATTTGCGTGCGGGTATTAATTTTTAAATTTTTTGGATGAAAGTAGCTATATATAGTAGAGGTGTTGATATCGATCAACAACAATCATTGCAAGCATTACTGCTGGCCTTGGATAAGTATGCCTTTACCATTTATGTCTATGAAGAACTATTACAAAAGTTTAATTTACAAGCAAGCGCCGGCAAAGAACCGCTGATCGCTTTCAATTCTTTGTCTTTGATACATGATAGCATTGATTGTTTAATAAGTTTAGGAGGAGATGGTACAGTACTTGATGCAGTCACTATTGTAGGCGATAGTCAAATTCCCATTTTAGGTATTAATTATGGCAGGCTTGGTTTTTTAGCCACTATTTCAAAAGACGAATTGAGTATAATGGTAGAGGCTTTAATAAATCGCACTTATGTGATTGAGAAAAGAACTTTATTACATTTAGATGCAGCCCCTATTATTTTTGGAACAGCCCCTTATGCTTTAAATGAGTTTGCCATTCATAAAAGAGATACCTCTCCGATGATTAAAATTCACACTTATTTAAATGGTGAATTTTTAAATTCTTATTGGGCAGATGGATTAATTGTTTCAACCCCTACAGGTTCTACTGGGTACAATATGAGTTGCAATGGCCCTATTTTATTTCCTGATTCTTCAAGTTTTGTAATTACGCCCGTGGCTCCACATAATTTAAATGTACGCTCTATTGTAGTGCCAGATAGTTCTGTGATTTCTTTTGAAATTGAAGGCAGAACAGAAGAACTCATTTGCGCCTTAGATGCTAGAAAAGAAATTGTGCCAAAAAATATTCAATTGGCTATTAAGAAAGAATCTTTCTCTGTTAATTTCATAAGGCTCAATGAGAACAGCTATTTGACGACCTTACGAACAAAGCTCACTTGGGGCTTGGATAAAAGAAATTAGCCCATGCGTAAGCAATTTATTTATTTATTATTTTTTTTATTTTTTACCACAAGTGTACGCGCACAATATTTACAACTAGTAGAAAATAAAGGTGAATTTGGTGTATTTGCTGGCCAAGCTTCTTACAATGGAGACTTAGCCCCTAACTTACAATTTCTAACTACAAATTTTGGTGGGTTTTATAAAAGACAATTGAATGATTATGTAGGCTTAAGATTAAATTATGAAATTGTTCCTTTAGGTGCTTTTGATTCATTAACGCCCAATACTATGAATTCCTATGTGCGTGGTAGAGATTTATATTTTAAAACTACCTATCAAGATATTAGTTTGATGACAGAGCTCTATTTTTTAAAATTTATTAATGGCAATAAAAAATATCGTTTCAGTCCTTATCTAGGTTTTGGTGTGGGTTATTTATCTCCATTAAAAGATGCTAGTACTCCATTAAAAGATTCTAGTAATTATAAGATACCTGGCGCGTCCACCAAAGCACCTAACATTATTACCATGCCCTTAAATATTGGTTTCAAGTATAATGTAGTGGGTTCCTTTAATGTATTTGGAGAATTTACTTATCGTTTTACGAGCTCAGATCAACTAGATCATTTCGATGATAATAATATTTACCCCAAAGGAGGCATTAATTACCAGGCTAGTACTTCTGGAAGAGATCAATTTTTTTCTGCCAAATTGGGGTTGTCGTATAATTTCTTAAGAATATATGGTCCAGATCCAAGGCCTAAAGCCAAAAGGGAAAATCTATTTAGCAAAACAAGTAAATCAAGTAATAAAGGCCCTAAAAAGTCTTTATTTGGCTTCTTTAAACGCAAATAACCTAGTTATTTTCATAATTTTACACCATGGAAAACCTGGATTTAAGCAAACTGCCTAAACATATCGCCATTATTATGGATGGCAATGGAAGATGGGCACAAGAACAAGGCCAGGACCGCTTATTTGGTCATTATCAAGGAGTTATAAGCGTTAGAAAAGTGGTTGAAGCTGCTACTGAAATAGGTATTCAATACCTTACCCTTTATGCATTTAGCACTGAAAACTGGGAAAGACCCCAAGAAGAGGTAACAGGTCTAATGACCTTATTTGTGGACACGATTACCAAAGAAGTCCCCGATTTGCATAAAAATAATATTAGGCTTCGTTTTATTGGAAATTTAGGTTTGCTGCCTAGTCACGCAAGAGCCGCCTTGGATACAGCCACTGCACATACTGCTCAAAATACTGGCTTAACACTTATTATAGCTTTAAGTTATAGTAGCAGGTGGGAGCTAGTGGAAGCTGCTAAAAATATGGCGACCAAAGTAAAAGCAGGTAGCATTACTATTGATCATATTACAGAAACGACTTTCTCTGAATCTCTTACTACCAGTGAGTTTCCAGATCCGGAATTAATGATTCGTACCAGTGGTGAATTTCGTATAAGTAATTTTTTATTGTATCAATTGGCCTACGCTGAATTATACTTTACAGAGACCAGATGGCCCGATTTTAGGAAGGATGATTTAATAAAAGCAATTAGTGATTTTCAATCCAGAGAACGCAGATTCGGTAAAACCAGCGATCAGCTCCTACCGAATGATGAAAAATAGTAATATGTTTATTTTCACTTTTAACAAAGACTTTGAAATATTACGAGTAATTTGCGACACTTTTAAAATTATAAATGTTTAGTCCCTTAGCAGATGCATAAATTTCTTCCCTTTTTAATAGGCTCACTATCAGTACTTTTATTGAATTCGACTTCATATGCGCAGGATACCCCTGTTATAGATTCGGTGACTCAGATTAACGTTCAACTGATCAATATTTTTAACCAAAAAACGGTTACAAAATATAAAATTCGTAACATAAAAGTGGTGGGTAATGAAAATTTTGATGAAAATTTATTGCTTTCACTTTCTACTTTAAATACAGGAGATGAGGTAGCCATTCCAGGCGGTGACAACTTTGCAAAGTCTATTCGAAAGTTGATGGATCAAAATTATTTTAGCGACGTAAGTATTTATTTAACAGATTTAGTAGGTAAAGAAATTGATGTAGAAATTAATGTAACGGAGCGACCTCGCTTATCTAGGTTTAATTTTCTGGGTGTAAAAAAATCGGATATCGATGAATTATCTGGCAAAACCGGTTTAACACCAAATAGAGTGGTAACCGATAATATGAAAATTACGGCTATTGAGGGCATCAAAAAATATTATGCTGAAAAAGGTTTCCAAGATGTCAAAGTCACTATCAAAGAAAAAAAAGACGCCACTAGAAAAAATAATTTATTATTAGATTTCGTGGTAGACAAAGGGCCTAAAGTAAGAATTAACAATATCAATTTTGGAGGTAATAAAATTGAAGAAACCAAGCTTAAAAAAAGCTTGAAGGAAGTGCATGAAAAAATGAGACTTACTTTATTTCCTATAAATGACAAGGCAGTCATTGTTAAAACAAGTCCTTATAATTTTGAACAGTATATGTCTGAGAAAGGTTTTTTAACTTTTACCAAGACTAGAAAAATATTAAATCCTTATGCTAGGTTATCCCTTTCTTCTGCTAAGTTTAATATTAAAAAATACGAGGAAAGTAAAGATAACTTATTAGATTATTATAACTCATTAGGATTTAGAGATGCGGTGATTGAAAGAGATACAGTTTATCATAATGCAGGGGGTAATTTGAATATTGATTTACAAATGAAAGAAGGGCGTAAATATTATTTTGGTAATATTAATTGGAGAGGTAATACTAAGTATACCGATTCCATTTTATCTGTCATTTTAAATATTAAGAAAGGTGAAATTTATAATAGAGAAATCTTATTTAATAAATTGGGTAAAACACCTACTGCTGAAGGCGGTGATGTCAGTACCTTATACCAAGACGATGGATATTTATTCTTTAGAGTAGATCCTATAGAAACAGCTGTATACAATGATACCATTGATTTTGAAATTAGAATTGTAGAAGGTCCTCAAGCGACTATTAAAACCATTCGCATAGCAGGTAATGAAAAAACAAAAGATTTTGTTGTTCGTCGTGAGATAAGAACGCTACCAGGTGATAAGTTTAGCCGTACTTTATTAATTCGTTCTCAACGTGAAATTTCACAGTTAAACTTTTTCGATCAAGAGAAAATAAAAATAGATCCTATACCTAATCCTGAAGATGGTACCGTAGACATTAATTATGGTGTTGAAGAAAAATCGAGCGATCAATTAGAGTTAAGTGCTGGCTGGGGAGGTTTTATTGGACTTACTGGAACCTTAGGGGTGACTTTTAATAACTTTAGTTCAAAGAATTTATTTAAAAGAGCTGCTTGGGATCCACTTCCAATGGGAGATGGACAAAAGCTAAGTGTAAGGGTTCAAAGTAATGGTAAGGCCTTTAGATCAACCAATCTTTCTTTTACAGAACCCTGGTTCGGTGGCATAAAAAGAAATACACTCACTGTAAGTGTTTATAATACTAAATACGGTCAAACCTATAATCAATTTACAGGCATGTATGATCCCAATGCAGCCGATGCAAGATATATTTCTACCACAGGTGCTACACTTTCTTTTGGTAGACAATTAGCATGGCCTGATGATTATTTTTCATTGAACATGGGATTAAACTATACAAGGTATACATTGAAGGATTATGCCATTGACCCTTTTAATCTTCCCAATTTTAATAATGGTGTTGTAAACAATGTCAACTTTAGAATTGCCTTACAAAGAACTTCAGTGGATCAACCTTTGTTTCCAAGAACGGGATCTGCTTTTTTATTAAGTAGTCAATTAACCCCTCCTTATTCTTTGTTTGACCCTAATTTTGCTACCAAGCAAAATCCATACGAATTATTAGAATACCATAAATGGCGTTTTAATGGTGAATGGTATGTGCCACTAGGTAAGCCAGCGGGAGAAGACCGTAATAAACAGTTTGTTTTAAAATTTGCTGCTAAATATGGTTTCTTGGGCACTTATAATAGCGACTTACCTATTTCTCCATTTGAGCGTTTTCAGGTGGGAGATGCAGGATTAAGCAATCAATTTGCTTTATTAGGATTTGATATCATTGCACAAAGAGGGTATCCTGTCTATGAGAGTTCTAATCCGAAAGTAAATCCTGATCAACAATCTTCTAGACAAAAGTTTACTATCTTTAATAAGTATTCGGTGGAAGTACGTTATCCTTTAAGTTTAGCGGCAAGTAGTACCATTTATGCTTTAGGATTTTTCGAAGCCGCCAATGGGTGGTATAGTATGAAAGAATACAACCCATTTAATTTAAGACGTTCAGTAGGTATTGGCATGCGTTTCTATTTACCTATGTTTGGTTTATTAGGGTTTGACTATGGCTTAGGTCTAGACAGATTAAATGGAACTAACTCTTTAAAAGATGCAGGAAGGTTTACCTTTATGCTTGGGGTTGAACCTGAATAAAATTTATCGTAATTTTCATTTCAAAAATAATTGAACATGCAATTTAGAAAACAGATTTTGGTACTCTTTATTGGACTTACCAGTTTTTTTACAATTCAGGCACAAACAAAATATGCGGTTATTAATACCAAGTATATTTTAGATAAAATTCCTGAATATAAGGAAGCAGATAAGAAATTAAAAGTCCTAGGAGACCAGTGGCAGCAGGAAATTGATGTAAAGCAAATGGCCTTGGACAAAATGTACAAAAACTATGAGGCTGAGCAATTTATGCTGTCTGAAGATCTTAGAAAAAAGAGAGAAGATGAGCTTTTTGTAAAAGAAAAAGAATTGAGAGATTTGCAAAAAAAGCGTTTTGGCTACGAGGGGGATTTGTTTAAAGAAAGGCAAAAATTAGTGAAGCCCATTCAGGATAAGGTATACAATGCAGTCCAAAAAATGGCCGCAGCCCGTGCTTATGACTTCATTTTGGATAAAAGTGAAGGAATTACCATTATATTTGCAGACCCAAAACTGGACAAAAGCGACGACGTTTTAAAAGAATTGGGTATCAACAACTAAAATAACATCTTATGAAAAAAGGTTTCTTAGTAGCTGTCATCTTATTTATCGCAGCTTCATTTACAACAAGTGCCACTGCACAAACAAAGATTGGTTACTTTGATGACCAAAGCGTTATTGCTTTATTCCCTGGTATCCAAGAAAAATTAGATACCGTGCTTAGATCTTATGCACAAGATACTTTACAAGAAGAGTACAACTACACTTTAAAAGATTATCAAATTAAGGATAGCATTTTTAGAAGAGATTCTGCTGAGTTGTCTAAAAAAGCAAAAGCTTATGAAATGGCTACTACCGACTTAAATAAATTAAAGTATAAGTTAATCAACTGGCAACAATACCAACAAAGTATGATGCAACAAAAAGAAGAAGGACTTTTATTGCCCTACAGACAAAGAGTGGCTGCTGCTTTAAGTGAAGTAGTTGCAGAAAATAAATACACTTTGGTATTAAAGGCAGATGCTTTATCTCCTTATGCGCAACCTTCAATTGCAGACAATTTAACCATTCGTGTTGCTATTAAGTTGAAGTTGGCCTTACCTAAGGATGTAGAAGATGCCTTCAAAGCGGCTACAGGCGGAACTGCTCCGAAAGCAGCTGCTCCAGCTAAAAAAGGATAATTCTTTTTTAAAATATTTTTGAATAGAACCTCGTTGTTATGCAACGAGGTTCTTAGTTTTACATAACTAGCGTTTATCATTGAGTATATAATAAAATAATTCTTATGCCTGCACCCATTGGGGTCTTTGATAGTGGTTATGGTGGACTCACCATTTTAAAGGAATTGAAAAAACAATTACCTAGGTACGATTATATTTATTTAGGAGATAACGCACGTGCCCCTTATGGCAGTAGGTCTTTTGAAACAGTTTATCAATATACTTTAGAAGCAGTGCATTGGTTTTTTAAACAAGGTTGCTCTTTAGTTATTATTGCTTGCAATACTGCTTCCGCTAAAGCACTTCGCAATATTCAACAATTAGACTTACCTCATCTAGATCCTAGCAAAAGAGTCTTAGGCGTAATTCGCCCCACCACAGAAGTCCTGGGGCATTTTTCTATCAACCAACAAATTGGTATCATGGGTACCTTGGGTACAGTGCAAAGTGATAGCTATCCTATCGAAATAGCTAAATTTTTTCCCAATCTGCAAGTATTCCAACAAGCCTGCCCGATGTGGGCGCCCTTAATTGAAAATGGTGAGTTTGATAAACCCGGGGCAGACTATTTTGTAAAGCAATATCTAAACGAGCTTTTTAGCCAATCTAAGGGCATTGATGCTATTTTACTAGCTTGTACGCATTATCCGTTATTGGAGGCTAAAATAAAGTCTTTCTTGCCTGCTGGGGTGAGTCTAGTGACACAAGGAGATATTGTGGCAAAAAGTCTTGCAAAATACCTTGAAAATCATCCTGAATTGGCTCAAAAATGCAGTCAGCATGGGCATCTAAGCTTTTATACTACCGACAATGCCAAAACCTTTGAAAAACAGGGCAGCTTATTTTTTGGCCAAAAAATTGAGGCAAAACATACAGATTTAGCTTAAGAAATGAAAAAATACCCTATTTTTGCCGTCCTTTCACAGGTAGTAGTATGGTGACTGCTATTGAAGTGGAAACAATTTTAAGAAACTAAGCAAGTAAAAGACATCAAATGAAACGTACATTTCAACCACATAAACGTCGTCGTAAATCTGTTCATGGTTTTCGTAAGCGTATGGAATCTGCTAATGGTCGTAAAGTATTAGCAAGCCGTAGAAAGAAAGGACGCAAAAAACTAACTGTATCTAGCGAGAAAGGATTAAAGAAAGATTAATCTAGGGAGTACCCCTTTCTAACTATTACAAATAAATTCAATAATTTTAAAGTCCTTCCCGTTATTCGGGAGGGACTTTTTTTATCACTTTAATTTCGCATTATTGTCAAAGGTTTTTACATATCAGAAAACAGATAAGTTAAAAAGTAGAAAACAAACACAACATTTATTTTCTACTGGCCAGGCAATTAATGTATTTCCTGTAAGACTTATTTATACCATTGAACCTCTTGCTAGCAAAATAGATAATGCACCGCTTAGTAGTTTGTTACAAGCAGGGGTGGGGGCACCTAGCAGAACTTTTAGAAAGGCTGTGCAACGCAATAGAGTGAAAAGATTATTAAGAGAAGCCTACCGTTTAGAAAAACCTAATTTTTTAAGCCAGGCTGCACTTGAGAACAAACGCGTTAATTTATTTTTTTTGTACACCGATGCCCTTGTACTTTCACAAGCAGTAATTCAAGGGAAAGTAAAAGAAGCGCTTTCAATACTGGTTACTAAATTGAATAAATAATTATTCTATAATAATTACAACATTAAAGAAGATAAATTGCCTACGCTTAAAAAAATTATAGCCTTTCCTTTTATAATGTTGATACGTATTTATCAATACGTGATTTCGCCATGGATGGGGGCTAGTAAATGCAGGTTCACGCCTTCTTGTTCTCATTATACAAGCGAAGCCATTCAAAAATATGGGCCTATCAAAGGCATTTATTTAGGGGCCAAAAGACTAAGCAAGTGCAGGCCAGGCGGCGGTCAGGGCTATGACCCAGTGCCCTAGTTTCAATTTCTATTTATAAAATAAGTTTTACATAAGTTGACACAAAAAAAACCTGCATTTTTTAATTGCAGGTTTTCAGTATAAAATTGTTTCGAGTATAAATGCTTCTGCTATTATTTTGCAGCAGCAAAACGATCCGCAATCACAGACCAATTTACTAAGTTCCAAAAAGCAGCTAAATAATCGGCTCTTCTATTTTGATATTTTAAATAGTAAGCGTGTTCCCAAACATCGGCTCCTACAATAGGATGACCTTTTACTTCAGCTACATCCATTAAAGGATTGTCTTGATTAGGCGTAGAGCTTACTTCTAATTTTCCGTCTTTAACAATTAACCAAGCCCAGCCACTTCCAAAACGAGTCATACCAGCAGCAGCAAATTTTTCTTTGAATGCATCGAAGCTACCAAAAGCAGCATTGATAGCATCGGCTAATTCGCCTGTGGGTACTCCACCTGCGTTAGGGGCTAAGCTTGCCCAAAAGAAACTATGGTTCCAATGACCACCACCATTATTTCTAACAGCTGGGCTAATAGTACCAGCTACTTTTACTAATTCTTCTATCGTTTTTCCTTCGTTCGCAGTGCCAGCCACTGCCTTGTTTAAATTATCTACATAGGCTTGATGATGCTTGCCATGGTGTATTTGCATGGTCAAGGTATCGAAATGGGGTTCTAAGGCTTCGTGTGCATAAGGTAATGCGGGTAAGGTAAATGACATATTTTTTATTTATTGTGTTTGTGAATGAGGCTCAAAATTACAATGCTTTGCGCTGATTTAAGCGAGTTGTAGCTTTTTTTTCCTTAATTAGAAAATAAAAGCAATTTTGAATGAGTTAGACTTATTCAAGCGCTTCATAAATATCTATTTCTCGTCTCACTCTACGCA
>JABMML010000189.1 GCA_013205585.1 Chitinophagaceae bacterium
CTACTGGACAATGGAAAAGCGCAGACCCAGGGCAAGTCAATTATATTATTGATAAAAAAACAGTTTGTACTGTTGAGGTAATAGCCGTCAAAAAACTACAAGCCTTTGGCATTAAGCAATCGGTATTATACATTCAATTCGATTTAGCCAATTTACTTGCTTTGTACCAAAGTCAGCAAGTAGTTTACCAAGAGGTTTCTAAATATCCTTCCGTAGAGCGCGACATTGCCTTGGTGCTTCCAACAGCTACAGCCTATGCAGCCATTGAACAAAGTATTGCAGCTGTTAAATTAACAGCGCTTCAGCAAACCAGTGTTTTTGATATTTTTGAAAGTGAAAAATTGGGCGATCAGAAAAAATCGGTGGCCATTAATTTTGTTTTTAATGCTACTGATAAAACATTGACCGATATAGAGATAGACACCATGATGAAAAAATTGGTTAAAGAATTTGAAAACAATTTGCAAGCAGAAATTAGAAAATAATTATTTTTAGTAAATCAAAATACAAGTATGGTGGATATTGCTAGTTCATTAACTAATTTACAAGATAAACTGCAACTCTTATTAAAGCGCAGTGCTTTGATAGAAAAAGAAAATATGCAGTTAAAACTAAGCTTGAACAAGGAGCAAAACCATGTAAAGGAATTAATGGACGAGGTGCAAGAAGGAAAATCTAAAATAGCCGCTGCCATGGTGAATACGGCCAGCATGCAGCCCACCGACAAAGAGGCTCTTATTAAAAAAGTAGACCACTATATTAAAGAAATAGATACTGCCATTAAAAATTTGAACCCTTAATTTATGTCAGACAACCAAGCTATCTCAGACAACCAAGAAGGCAATTTAATCCCTGTTAATATTACTATTGCCGATAGGTCCTACCGTATTAAACTTGCTGCCAAGGACGAGGAGGCGGTCCGTAAAACAGCAGCCCTTATTAACCAGAAAATGGTGGAGTTTAAAAATGCCTATGCGGGCAAGGATATGCAGGATTATATTTCCATGGTTTTACTTTGGTTCACCACCGAGCAGCAGCAGACAGGACAGAACCTCTATGAGCTAGAAGACATTCAAAATCAGATTGATGCCTTGGCTAGTTCTATTGAAAAGGCGCTTTAGGCCACATAATTTGCCCCCTTCGACTCCATTCTTTCCATTATTTGATTATCTTCGTAGCGGAACCTTTGACGCATTATGAATAATCTAAATACGTCATCCTAGAGTTAAAGAAGAAATGAAGCTTGCTATAGGTGACTATCAACGATTTATAAATAATATAGGATTAATGTTTTAACCTCACTCACAATGAAGTTTCAACCTCATTAACAACGAAAAAGGGGAGTATGCATTATTTACAAATAACAAGAATTAAACAATGGACCAGACCATATTATTCGTCATCATTGGAGGCGCTTCCTTATTGGGAGGCATTCTCGTAGGCAAAATTGTATTTGCCCGCAATACCAAAAAACAAGTTGAAGAAGCCGAAGCACAAGCTGCTAATATTTTAAAAGAAACCGAATTAAGAGCGGAGACAATTAAAAAAGAAAAGCAATTGGAAGCGAAGGAGCGTTTCGTACAATTAAAGTCCGAATACGATCGTGACTTATTAGAGAAAAACAAAAAAATGGGTGAGGCGGAAAATAGAATTAAGCAAAAAGAACTTACCATTAATCAAAAAGAGGCCTCTATTGATAAGCAAGTTAAAGACAACGATGTCATTAAAGAAAAATTAAATCGTGAGATTGACTTAATTAATGTGAAGCGTGCTGAATTAGATAAAAACCAAGAAGAGCATATTCGCAGGTTAGAGAAGATATCCAACCTAAGTGCAGAAGATGCCAAGCAACAATTAATTGAAAGTTTAAAGCATGAGGCACAAACACAGGCCCTTGTTTTGCAACAAGAGATTATTGAAGACGCCAAGCAGAAGGCTAATAAAGAAGCTAGAAAAATTATCATTCAATCTATTCAAAGAACGGCTGCAGAAGTAGCTATTGAAAATACAGTGACTGTATTTAATTTGGAGTCGGATGAAATGAAAGGACAAATTATTGGAAGAGAGGGTCGTAATATTCGTGCCATTGAAGCAGCTACAGGAGTAGATTTAATTGTAGATGATACACCAGAAGCTATTTTACTTTCTTCATTTGATCCACTTCGTCGTGAGATTGCACGATTAAGTTTACAACGTTTAGTAACAGATGGTCGTATACATCCTGCCCGTATTGAAGAAGTGGTAGAAAAAACACGTCGTCAATTAGAAGATCAAATTGCAGAAATTGGAGAGCGTACCGTTATTGAATTAGGTATTCATGGATTACATAAAGAGTTGATTCGTATTATTGGTAAAATGAGATTCCGTTCTTCTTATGGTCAAAACTTATTAATGCACTCTCGTGAGACCGCTAATTTATGTGGTATCATGGCCGCTGAACTAGGATTGAATCCAAAATTGGCGAAAAGAGCGGGTCTTTTACATGATATCGGTAAAGTGCCTGATGAAGAAACTGAATTAAGCCATGCCTTATTAGGGGCAAAGCTAGCTGAGAAATACGGGGAGAACCCAGCAGTGGTGAATGCCATTGGGGCCCACCATGATGAAATGGAAATGGAATATGTGATTTCTCCGATTATCCAGGCTTGTGACGCGATTAGCGGTGCAAGACCAGGGGCAAGAAGAGAGATTATGCAACAGTATATTCAGAGAATCAAGGACTTAGAAAACTTAGCCATGAACTACCAAGGGGTAGAGAAAGCCTATGCAATTCAAGCGGGCCGTGAGTTAAGAGTTATTGTAGAGGCTGAAAAGGTAACGGATGCCAGTTCTGATCAATTGAGCTTCGAAATAGCCCAAAAAATACAAACTGAGATGACTTACCCTGGTCAAATTAAAGTAACCGTTATAAGGGAGAAAAGGGCTGTGAACATTGCCAGATAGGCGATTATTAATTTTGGATCAAATAATTTGGATAATAAGGTGGGTTCTCCTACCTTTGCCGTCCGCAAAAACAATGTATTATGAGCGAAGCAGTAAAATTTGTACACGAGCAATTGACCGCAAAAAAAGACTATCCAGCCTTCAAAGCTGGTGATAATATTACCGTAAACTACAAAATTGTAGAGGGCGGTAAAGAGCGTATCCAAAGTTTCCGTGGAGATGTAATTAAAACACAAGGAACAGGCGCAACTGCCTCTTTCACAGTGCGTAAAATATCTGATGGAGTGGGCGTTGAACGTTTATTCCCTTTCTTGTCGCCAAATATCGATGGTATTTTGTTGAACAAGTCTGGTAAAGTACGTCGTGCTAAATTGTACTACTTACGCGAAAGAAGCGGTAAGAGCGCTCGTATCAAAGAAAAAAGATTCTAAAAAGATAGCTAGTACACCACTAGTAAACTATATAAGCCCCGTTCTCATACCCATGAAAACGGGGTTTTTTTGTAACAAATATTTGTCTTTTCTATTTTATAATTACCTTACCTTTAAACTTCTAAATTTAATATTATGGGCAACTTAGGATTTCAAGAATTATTAATTATCGGTGTGGTTATTTTAGTAATGTTTGGCGGACGTAAAATCCCTGAATTCATGCGTGGATTAGGAAAGGGTATTCGCGAATTCAACGATGCTAAAAACAACGTGAAAAAAGAGATCGAAGATGGCATTAAAGAAAAAGACGAAAAACCTGCTTAATTTATAAGCCTTTGTTTCGGTTTACTTCCATCAAAGACTACCATACTGCATTAAATGCAGCGCATACAACTTGTACCCAAGCGGTAAAATATTACTTGGACCAAATTACTGAACATGCAAATTTTAATGCCTATTTAGAAGTATTTTCTAAAGAAGCTTTAAGTTATGCGGCTGATTTAGATACAGAAAGAAAGCAAGGAAAAAGCATAGGAAAATTACACGGAGTTGTTATAGGTATCAAGGATGTACTTTCTTATAAAGGACATACAGTAAGTGCTGCTTCTAAAATCTTAGAAAATTATACTGCTGTTTATACAGCCACAGCCATTCAAAAATTAGTAGACGAGGGTGCCATTATTATTGGACGCCAAAATTGCGATGAATTTGCCATGGGTAGTAGCAATGAAAATTCTGCTTATGGTCCTGTAAAAAATGCAATTGATATTACTAAAGTTCCTGGTGGTTCTTCTGGAGGGTCGGCAGTATCTGTACAAGCTGGTTTATCTATGATTAGTATTGGATCCGATACAGGTGGTTCTGTAAGACAGCCTGCCGATTTTTGTGGGGTGGTGGGATTAAAGCCAAGTTATGGTCGTATTTCTCGTTATGGTTTAATTGCCTATGCCTCTTCCTTTGATCAAATTGGTATTTTTTCAAAAACCATTGAAGATGCTGCCCTTGTTTTAGAAGTGATGGCAGGCGAAGATGAATTTGATAGTACGGTTTCCAGTAAACCTGTTCCTGCTTACAGTAAATTAATAGAGCGTAAAGAAATAGAAAACACAACTAGCCCTAAAAAAATTGCCTATTTTAAAGAAACACTTTTTCATCCTGGCCTAGATGCGGAAATTAAAACGCAAATAGAATACTATTTAAAAGACTTGACAGCTAAGGGGTATATAGTAGAAGCCATTGATTTCTCTTTGTTATCTTATGTAGTGCCCACTTATTATGTACTCACTACTGCAGAGGCTTCCAGTAATTTATCAAGATATGATGGTATTAAATTCGGTCACAGAACTAAGGAAAGTATTACCGATTTAAATGACCTATATAAAAAAACGAGAACAGAAGGGTTTGGAGAAGAAGTGCAAAGAAGAATTTTACTAGGCAGTTTTGTTTTAAGCGCTGGTTATTTTGACGCCTATTTTACCAAGGCGCAACAAGTAAGACAAAAATTAGTAGACTTAACTAATTCCGTGTTCTCAAAATATGATTTAATACTATCGCCTACTGTTCCCACAACAGCCTTTGGCTTAGGAGAGAATAATCATTCAGCTACTGAAATGTTTTTAGCAGATATCTATACAGTATATGCGAATTTGGTAGGCATCCCTGCTATATCTATTCCCTTATTTACGCATAGTAATGGTATGCCATTTGGCTTACAGGTAATGAGTGCTAGTTTTAATGAGGTAGGCTTATTAAGCTTTTCGAAAGAGCAGATGAATAATAAAATATAGAGGAGCTGCTAAAAATCGTCTTCTAATTCATCTTTATCGTCAAATAAATCATCGTCATCAATATCTTTGAGATCATCATTCAAATTAAAGTCATCCTCCTCGTCTGAAGGTTTATTCTTACCTGCTTTGTTTGCAGATTTTTTTGGCATATCAAATTCTTCGAAGTCGGGATCCCAGCTAGCATCTTCTTCTGTCTTTTCCCAATCATCCTTCACCTCTTCTTCTTCGTCCAAGTCATCTTCGTCTACGTCTTTTTTCTTCGCAGCTGATTTACTTGCTTTGTCTGCTTTCAAAACACCATTTTTTGGTGCAGCAGCCTTTTTTTGTTTGATAGTTTTTAATGCCATAGGTAATTATAAAATTAACAATGTAAAATTTCAACTCAAAATTGTATTTACCAAAAAAAATGAACCTTTTTTTTAAAATACTTGTATTAAATTTTTACGCAGTTTTAATATAATTAAAATTAAATATGAACTATTTGATCTCTTCCTGGTCCGTTGGAAACATATTTTACCGGAACACCTAAGTATTTATTAATAAAGTCTATGTAGGTTTTCATAGTAGCAGGTAATTCTTTCTCAGCCTTCATTTTAGTCGTATCTATATTCCATCCCTGCATTTTCTTCCAAATAGGGGCTACTGGAGTACCTACTAACTGAAAAGGCACATAATCTATCTCTTTACCTTCCATTTCATAAGCAATACCTAGTTCTAATTCTTTAAAAGTATCTAGAATATCGGCCTTGGTCATAATAATTTGTGTTACACCATTGATCATGCAAACGTATTTAAGTGCCACTAGGTCAATCCAGCCACATCTTCTTGGCCGGCCGGTAGTAGCTCCAAATTCGCTACCTAGTTTTCTTAATTCTTCCCCAACCTCATTATGTAATTCGGTAGGGAAGGGTCCGCTACCTACTCTTGTGCAATAAGCCTTTGTAATACCAAATACTTCATTGATTAATTTAGGTGCAATACCTAAACCAGTACATACACCTGCAGAAATGGTATTAGAAGAAGTTACAAAAGGGAAGGTACCAAAGTCAATGTCTAACATAGAGCCTTGCGCGCCTTCGGCTAGTACTTTTTTGCCTTTTGAAATTTGATCGTTAATAAAATATTCACAATTAATAATATTCATAGTTTTTAGAAACTCTAAGGCTTCAAAAAACTCATTTTCCATTTCACTAATATCTTCATTGAAATTAAAGCTATCTAAAATTTTCTGATGCTTCATTCTTAAAGTAATATACTTACTAATGAAGTTCTTATTTAACAAATCACCTACTCTTAAGGCATTACGACCCGTCTTATCCATATAGGCAGGGCCTATTCCTTTTAAAGTAGATCCAATTTTGCTCTCGCCCTTGGCTAATTCAGAAGCTTTATCTAAAGCACGGTGGGTAGGAATAATAATATTAGTTCTCTCAGAGATAAATAAATTCTTTTTTACATCTACACCCATACTTGCTACCGCAGCACACTCTTTTTTTAAAGTAACGGGATCTAATACAACTCCATTACCTATAATATTAATTTTATCTTGATGAAATATACCAGAAGGTATTTGATGCAAAACCATTTTAGTGCCATTCACATATAGGGTATGACCTGCATTCGGCCCGCCCTGAAAACGCGCAATGATATCGTAGTTAGGAGCGAAATAATCTACAATCTTTCCTTTTCCTTCATCGCCCCATTGGAGGCCTAAAATTACATCTACCATATTTGAGTATTTGAAAGGGCAAAAATAAGTCTTGGCAAGTTTATTACCTATTTAAACCCAAAATAATTAGCTCAACTTTTACACAGTTTCGGTGTCAAATCGCATAACTTGTTGAATACCGTTCAATGAATTAATTCTAGTCACTAATTCTTCTAATTCATCCTTGTCGTGGACATATACTTTAATAGTACCCTTGAATAAGCCTTCCGTTGATTCAATGGTGAGAGCGGCTATATTAATTTTTAACTCTCCACTTATAATATTGGTAATTTTATTCACCATCCCTACATCATCTAGGCCAATGATACTAAGGCCCGTTAGGAAGGAGATTTCTTTATTTTTAGCCCACTTGGTTTTCACCACTCTATGACCGTAATTGGCCAAAAGTTGAGTGGCATTGGGGCAGTTGTTGCGGTGAATAATTAAACCCTTGCCCGTACTCACAAATCCAAAAACATCGTCCCCGGGAATAGGGTTGCAGCATTTGCCTAAAGCGTATTTAATTTTATCACTTGACTCTCCAAAAATAATTAACTCAGAGTCCTTTTTGGAAGCTGCTTTAAGGGCGGGGTTATCCAAGTTTATTTCAGCACTCAGATTCACTGGCTTAGGTGCTTCAATTTTATCTCCTACAACTTGAAATAATTTTAATTCTTTTAAGTCAATGGTTTTAGTGGCTATTTTAAATAAAAGGTCTAGCTGGCTAGATAATTTATAATAAAACATGACTTGGTCTATATTATAAGTATTGTATACCGCACCAATACCTTCTAATTTTCTTTGCAATGTATATTTGCCTTCTTCTGCAATAATTTTTTTCTCTTCTCTTAAAGCATCTTTAATACTATTTTTTGCTTTGGCCGTCACTACACTGCTTAACCAATCTTCAGAAGGTTTTTGCTTATTGCTTGTAATAATTTCAATTTGGTCCCCACTTCTTAATTTATGACTAATAGGTACGAGTTTATGATTCACTTTGGCACCAATACATTTAGAACCAATGGCCGTATGTATATAAAAAGCAAAGTCTAAGGCTGAACTATTAATAGGAAGCATTTTGACATCTCCCTTTGGCGTATACACATAAATTTCTTCGGCTAAAAAAGAGGTTTTAAAGTCTTGTAAAAAATCAATGCCTTCGTCTTGTTGATTGCCTAGGGCTTCTCTAATTTGCACAAACCATTTATCGAATCGGTCTTCGTTTTGAGAACCTTCTTTGTATTTAAAATGCGCTGCCAAACCTTTTTCGGCAATCTCATTCATTCTCTTCGTTCTAATTTGTACTTCTACCCATTTACCCTGCGGGCCCATTACCGTTGTGTGCAAGGCTTCATAACCATTACTCTTTGGATTGCTTAACCAATCTCTTAGTCTTTCTGGAGAAGGGCTATACTCATCCGTGATCATGGAATACACTTTCCAACAATCTTCTTTTTCTTTATCTAAGTCAGTATTTAAAATAACGCGAATGGCAAATAAATCATACACTTCCTCAAAACTTACTTCTTTCTTTTTTATTTTATTCCAAATAGAATGAATGCTTTTAGGGCGCCCTTGAATTTCGAAGTCAAATTCAGCGCCCGTTAATTTTTCTTTTAAAGGACGAATAAATTCATTGATATATTTCGTGCGTTCTCTTTTTGTTTCTGCTAATTTTTTGGCAATCTCTTTGTATATGGCGGGTTCCATATATTTCATCGACAAATCTTCTAATTCGGTTTTCACATTGTATAATCCCATACGGTGTGCTAGTGGGGCATATACCCAAATGGTTTCAGAGGCAATTTTTAATTGCTTCTCTTGCTTCATCGCATCTAGGGTTCGCATATTGTGCAGCCTATCAGCGAGTTTAATTAATATCACCCTGGGATCGTCGGTAAGCGTCAGTAGAATTTTTTTGAAATTTTCTGCTTGCTGACTACTATTAGTATCCATCACAGTAGATATCTTGGTTAAGCCATCTACAATTTTTGCAATCTCATTTCCAAATTCACTTTTTACATCCTCTAAGGCAATATTGGTGTCTTCTACTGTATCATGTAATAAAGCACAAATAGTACTTCTTACTCCAAGGCCTATTTCCTCCACACAAATCATGGCCACGGCAAGTGGGTGCAATACATATGGCTCACCACTTTTTCTACGCATGGTTTTGTGCGCTTCTGCGGCCATCTCAAATGCGGTTCTTAGTAATTCTTTATCTCCTTTTTTTAATTTTTCTCTTAGTGCCCTTAATAAAGCACGGTAATGACGAACAATTTCTTTTTTCTCTTGTTCTTCATCTAAATTGTAATTTGTTACAATCTCGGCATTGGTATTGATATTCAAGGCTTCCATCTTCTTACGAAAATACGTAAAAGCGCTAGGATTTTTACAAAGAACAAACAGATAGTGTAACTTTGATTCGCTATGCCCAGCAAAGAACCCAAAAAAATATTTCAATTATCGCTTTTAAAACGCGTTTTTTCCTTTGTACAGCCCTACCGCTCTGTGTTTTTGGCATCCGTTTTTCTGTCCATCATTCTTGCCTTTACCACCCCTGTAAGGCCTTATTTAATTCAGGCCACAGTGAATGCTGCTATTGGTAAAACGGTTAACCTGCCTTTTTGGGTAAATTGGTTTTTACCAGGCAATGCTTTTGAATCGGTGATACATCTTATCTTATCTATTACTTTATTTCAGGTGGCCTTTATCATTTTTGAAACCATCATGCGCTTTTTTTTCACTTTTGGCATGGCATGGTTAGGGCAGCAAGTCATTAGAGATTTACGCAATAAAGTATATGATAAAATTATGCATTGGGAAATGCGCCAGTTCGATAAAACACCCATTGGTACTTTAACCACGCGCACCATTAATGATATTGAAAGCATCAATGATATTTTTTCTGATGGGCTTATTCCCATTCTTGCAGACTTACTTACTATTATAGTAACCCTCGCCACTATGTTTGTAATAGATTGGAGATTGACACTTATTTGTTTGATTCCTTTTCCTATTATGATGGTGGCTACTTATTATTTTAAAGAGAGCGTTAATAAAAGTTTTATACAAGTAAGAAATGCAGTGGCTGCTTTAAATGCTTTTGTGCAAGAACATATTTCTGGTATGCAAGTGGTGCAAACTTTTGCAGCAGAGCAAAAGGAAATGTCCAAGTTTACTAAAATTAACGAAGGGCATAAAGCGGCAAATATCAAGGCTATTTTTGCTTATTCTGTTTTCTTTCCGGTGGTAGAAGTAGTGCTAGCCTTAAGTATTGGTTTAATTGTTTGGTGGGTGGCAGATAGGTCTTTAGATGCAGGTTTATTAGTAGCGTTCATTTTATTTTTAAATCAAATTTTTAGACCCCTTCGAATGATTGCCGATAAATTCAATGTGCTACAAATGGGTATGGTGGCGGCCGAGCGCGTATTTAAGATTTTAGATAATAAAGATGTAACATTGAATGAAGGAACCTATGCGCCTGAAAAAATACAAGGTAAAATAGAATTTAAAAATGTTTCCTTTGCTTATAACGAGCCTAATTTTGTTTTAAAGAATATAAATTTTACAGTGCAAGCGGGTGAAACCATTGCACTCGTGGGACAAACAGGTTCTGGTAAAACTTCTATTATAAGTATACTTAATCGTTTGTACCCTTATCAATCAGGAAATATATTATTAGATGATCATCCTATTGAATCTTTTGCACTAGGTCGATTGCGCGCTTCTGTTGGCGTGGTATTGCAAGATGTATTTTTATTTTCAGGCTCGGTGTATGATAATATTACACTGCGCAATACCAGTATTTCAAAACAGCAAGTACATGAAGCTGCTAAGATGATTGGTATGCATGATTTTATCATGCAACTTCCTGGTGGCTATGATTATCCAGTCATGGAAAGAGGGGCTACCTTAAGTTTAGGTCAAAGACAATTACTCAGTTTTATCAGGGCTTTATTATACAACCCTTCTATATTAATTTTAGATGAAGCCACTTCTTCTATCGATACCGAAAGTGAACAGCTAATTGAAAAAGCTATTGAAACCTTAATCAAGGGCCGAACTTCTATTGTAATTGCCCACCGCCTTTCTACTATCCGCAAAGCCTCTAAAATCATTGTCTTAGACAAGGGAGAAATCATGGAAATAGGGTCGCATAATGAGCTTTTAGCTGTAGGTGGTTTTTATGCAAAATTGAGTGAAATGCAGTTTGCTGCTCAGAAAAAAATGACAGGAGTATAAAGTGTTGATTTTCAAGTTTTTAGAATCAATTCAAATTTCAATTTTTGCCTACAATTTCTCTTTAAATTTATTCAATTTCAGATGCATATTTCCTATCTTTGCAGCAAATTTTGAAATTCGTATGGTCCTTCAGCGCCTTAAACCCCTATTGATAGTCAGTTTCCTAAGTATTTTCTTATTAAATACTACTGCTTTATTTGCAAATGATAAAGCAGAAGCTGCTAAACAAGAAGGTAGCTTTAATGTAACGCAAACTATTTTGGAGCATATCAAGGATGACCATAGCTGGCATTTATGGGGTCATACTTCTATTTCTTTACCTGTTATTTTATATACACCAGCTGGATTTGAAGTTTTTTCTTCCGCTAAATTGATAGACGAGCATCATGAGCCAGCAGTATACAAAGGAAATTTTGATTACAAATTAGTAGAAGGCAAAACTAAAATCCTAAACGCAGCGGGAGAAGTAGATGTATTGGCAAGTAAAAAATTATGGGATTTCTCTATTACTAAAAACGTAGCTAGTTTATTTATATCTGTTATTATTTTATTGTTGGTGATATTAACTGCAGCAGGCGCTTATAAGAAAACAGGTATTACTTCAGCCCCTAAGGGACTACAGTCTTTTATGGAGCCCATTGTTTTATTTGTAAGAGATGAAATTGCGCTTCCAAATATTGGGGCTAAGCGTTATGCAAAGTACATGCCTTTCTTATTAACTATTTTCTTTTTAATATTAACGAATAATTTTTTAGGCTTAATTCCAATATTTCCAGGCGGCGCCAATGTGAGTGGTAATATTGCTTTTACCATGACTTTAGCCGTTTGTGTTTTTATTGTAGTGAATTTAAGTTCTAATAAAAACTATTGGGAGCATATTTTTTGGATGCCCGGTATGCATTGGTCTATGAAATTATTTTTAGCACCTATTGAATTAATTGGGGTATTTAACAAACCTATTTCTTTGATGATACGACTTTTCGCAAACATTACGGCGGGTCATATCTTGGTATTGAGTTTGGTTTGTTTAATATTTATTTTCAAAACAGTATATGCAGCTGCAGTAGCGGTGCCTTTTGTAATATTTATATTCTTGATAGAATTGCTAGTAGCCTTTTTACAAGCTTATATCTTTACAATGCTCACAGCAATGTATATTGGAATGGCATCAGAGGAAGGACATCATGATCAAGCACATCATTAATAATATTTATAAATTTTTTTTTCAATAACAATTAAAACGTAAAAAAATGGTAGTAGGAAGTGTTGCCGCAATCGGCGCTGGATTAGCTGCTATCGGTGCTGGAATTGGCATCGGTCTAATTGGTAAAGGAGCGGTAGAAAGTATTGCTCGTCAACCAGAAGCAGTGAATGATATTCGTTCTAACATGATCGTAATGGCTGCCTTCGTTGAGGCCGTAGCCTTATTTGCGGTGGTGGTTGCCCTATTGGGGAACGGATAATCTATCAAAAGATTTCCAAAAGCATTATAGGCCCTAGCACAGGGCGATGGGCCTATAATTTTTTAAACAAAGCGTTTTAGAAAAAAGATTTTAAATCATTAAGATAAATTAAGGATTATGTTTTTAGAAATAAACCCATTAGTGTTGCCAGATATCGGATTGGTATTCTGGAATACTGTTGCCTTTCTTGGACTACTTGTCGTATTGGGCAAGTTTGCATGGAAGCCGATGTTGAAAGCCATCTCTGATAGAGAAAAAGGCATCGAGGATTCTTTAGCCAAGGCAGACAAAATGAAAGCAGATTTAACTGCTATGCAAAATGA
>JABMML010000190.1 GCA_013205585.1 Chitinophagaceae bacterium
ATTGCTTTTATACCGTGTTCGTTATGCGCTACATCTAAAACAATTCTAGGATTAGATTGAATACATTCCCATCTTCCCATAATGCCAGTAGATGATTTAATTTCAAGAAGGGCTTGCTTAATAATTTCACTAGTTAATTTCCAACCCATATCTGCTAATAATTGGCAGGCCACTAAAACACCTTTTAAATTTTTTGCTTGGTATTTGCCCGGAAGGTCGGCACTAAGTGTAAACTTTGCATCAAATAAAGGCTTGCTTAGTAAATGAAATAAGGGTTGACTAAAACTAAAGCTTGCGGTATCCCAATTATTTTCAAAGGCCTCTGCTTGAATAAAATCTTCACTAAAATAAATAGGGGCATTTTCTAATGCAGCTTTTTGTATAAAAACTGGCTTACTTTCAGCAATACTTTCACTAATTACAATTGGGGTTTGTTTTTTTATGATGCCTGCTTTTTCAGATGCAATGGCTTCAAGTGTATTTCCAAGCAGAGTCATATGATCCCAGCCAATATTGGTGATAACACTTAATATAGGTTCAATGACATTGGTGCTATCTAATCTTCCACCTAATCCCGTTTCAATAATGGCAATATCACAATTTTCGACAGCAAAATATTCAAATGCCATACCTACTGTTATTTCAAAAAAAGAAGGTTCTATTTTTTCAATCAATGGTTTTACTCTATTAGTAAAAGAGGTAACAAATTCTTTTTTACATAATGCTCCATTCACTTTTATTCTTTCTCTAAAATCATATAAATGCGGAGAAGTATACAAACCAGTTTTATAACCTGCTTTTTGAAAAATGGCTGCAAGCATATGACTTGTAGAGCCTTTGCCATTGGTGCCTGCAATATGAATGGTTTTGAACTTCTTTTCAGGATTACCTAAGAAAGAACAAATTAATTCAGTGTTATGTAAATCGTTTTTTATGGCAGCCGCTCCAATACGACTAAACATAGGAAGACGACTATATAAATAGTCAATGGTATTTTGATAATCGTTCAAAGCAGTGGAATTATTGATTTTCGAACTTAAACTTTACAGTCACATTAGATACATGATCGGAACTATTGAAACTTATTTTAGTTAAGTATTCTACAATGGCTCTTTTATATTTAGCATCGTTAGAGCTTGAGCCTTTTACAATTTGTACAAAACGGCCTAGGCCTGTAGGGTTCACTTCAATTTCAGCATAAATAGTAGCAGGTTCTACATCTCCATTAAATGAATAAGCCTTTGTAACTCTTCTGTCGCCCTTTGTAACAAAGGGGCCACCTGTTCCTTCATAATTTTTTCCATTGATACTTCCATTCGCTACCCCTTGATCGCCTTTACCACCCGCAATGCCTTGGTCTTTTTCATTATTATAACTATCCTGATTATTACCACCTTTGCCATTACCACCAGCATATTTTCCCATTAAAGCCTTAGGTTTAGACGCAGGAGGAAGGGGTAGGTTTTTGATATTGGTTTTTGCTTTCGCAGATCTTATAGCTTCGTCATTAGGATCGTTGCCGCTTGCATTTATTTTAACTGACTTATTTATGGCAGTCGCTTTTACGCTTTTACTAGCACCTAGTTCAGGGGCAGGGGCTTCTTTGCTTAAAGGAGCAATCTCTCCTTGGCCTGTTATGGTATTACCTAAGTTAACCTCCATGTAAGCAGTTGCAGGAACAATAACAGTGGGTGCAGGTTGTTGCCATTGCATGATAATAAATAAGCTAGACAAGGCAATACATATGAGTAAGGTGTAAACACCTGCCTTCATATTTTTTTCTTGTTCGAAGCTTAATTGCATAGTATAAAATTAATGCAAAAATAGATCAAAACCCAATTTTGATATTCATTAAGATTGGCCTAGAATGGGTTTGACAGGACTAGGCCATGTATTAATTACAATACCCGTAATTATAATACAGCCACTAATTATTTGAGCAGTAGAAAAACTTTCACCTAATAAAAACACAGCTTCAATAGAGCTTAATAATGGGATTAAAGTGCCAAATAAGGCGGCCTTACCTGCGCCAATTTTTTGGATGGCATTGTTCCAGATTAAATAAGAGATCGTAGAATTACCAATGCCTATATATAATACTATCCATAATAAATGAGTGTTGAGTATCACTGGTTGAACAAAATTCATTTCGTACATAGCAACAGGAAATAATAGTATAGCACCAATTGCAAATAGTACCAATAAGAAACTATTATTGGAAATGCCTACTGGTTTTTTTCGTACAAAAACATTATACACGCCAAAACAAATACCAGCCCCAATCATCCATAAATCACCGGCACCAATTTGAAAATTTAAAATATTGGATAGCTGCCCATTGGTTAATAAATAAATGGTGCCCAGTAAGCCAAGAAAAATACCAGTAATATTTTTCCAATTTAATTTTTCATTCACAAAATAAGCTGCTAAGAGTGCAGCTACAATAGGGTGCACCGTGGATCCAAATAATGCCATATTAATAGCAGTGGTATAATGACCAGCTGTATAAATTAAGGTATTGTAAACGGAAAATCCTATTAGTCCCATCCAAAAAAAATAAACTTTGTTGGCTTTGAAAATAGGCCACTCCTTTTTTACATTTTTATAAGCAAAAGGCAACATAAATAGAGTAGCAATAGTCCATCTCATAAAAGCTAAACTAGCAGGGCCTGCTAAATTAATGGCATATCGAGATACAATAAAATTACCCGACCAGATAATACTAGAGGTAATGGCCAGCGCAGCGCCTATTTGATTTTGTCTTCTCAATGGTGTGCAAAGTTTTGAGTAAAGCTGCCTTTAATTCTTTCAATAGGAGGGTTATAGTAACCAAATTGTAAATTTGGAAATTCTTCTGCAATTAAATCCATCATTTGTTTAACGCCCATAATTTCTCCCACTTCTGTAACACCTATTTTGCCTAAATACCAATCGGGATCAATATTAAAATTACGCCACTGAATCATTTTTAAATCGGTGTCTTTTATGAATTTTCTTAAGGCTTCATATTCTGCAACACTGTCCGTCATACCTGGAAAAACAAAATAATTAATACTAGTCCATTTGCCTGCAGCCGACATTACTTTTAAACTTTCTACGATATCGTTAAATGTATAATTATTAGGTCGGTAGTAAGGATTGTAAATTTCAGGTCTCACCGAATTGGTACTTACTCTTAAACTATCTAGTCCTGCTGCTGCTAAAATTTTTACAGCTACAGGATCAGAGCCATTGGAATTTATATTAATACTTCCTTTATCTGTATGCTTTCTAATTTCAATAATAGATTCTTTAATAGTCTCCCACATTAATAAAGGTTCTCCTTCACAGCCTTGTCCAAAACTTACAATAGGATATGGGGCTGTCATTAAATGAGGTACAGTGTATTCTACTACTTCAGCGGCGGTGGGTTTAAAACTCAATCGCTCTTGATTTGAAAAAATTTCTTCTTCAATAGGTTGAAATGAAATACATCCAATACAATTGGCATTGCAAGCAGGAGATATTGGAATGGGACATTCCCATCTGTCCATGGCAAAATTTCTGGCAGCAGGACAATGATAAGTCATGCAACAATTTTCCATTAAATGTTTCACTAATCTGTTTTGACTATAGGTTTCTAATAATTTACTAGTGCCTGCTTCAATTATTTTTTGATCATATCCTTCGCAATCTTGTCTAATATCTTTTTCAATTCTTACAGCGGGTACATAATTTTTACCATCCTTCCAGCCCACAGCGGTATAACAAAATAAAGGAAGCGTGGGTGCATTGGGTAAGGTTTCATAAGCAGCAATGTATAATCCTGTATGTGCAGGAGGAATAAAGGCAGCTACGGCCCAACCTTTTTCACAAATACGCATTTCGCCTGTTTCTACATCAATACCAAT
>JABMML010000191.1 GCA_013205585.1 Chitinophagaceae bacterium
ACATCGGTTCCTACCGACACTAAGTCTTTCATCGTTTGAATTACCTCTTCTTTCTGCTCTCCAATGCCTAACATAATACCGGTCTTAGTGCGCATGCCTCCTTTTTTCAAAGTCTCTAGCACGCCTAAGCTTCTTCTATATTTTGCTTGCACCCTTACTTTATGTGTAATGCGTTCCACTGTTTCCATATTATGGCTTACCACTTCTGGAGCCGCTTCTATGATTCGATTAATTTGTTCTTGTATACCTCTAAAATCGGGAATTAAAGTTTCTAAAGTGGTAGTGGGCGTAAGTGATTTAATAGCTTTAATGGTGTTGTACCAAATAATGGAACCTCCATCTGCTAATTCATCTCTGTCCACGCTAGTTAAAACGGCGTGTTTCACCTTCATTAATAAAATAGCTTCCGCTACTCTTTGTGGTTCGTCCCACTCCACTAGTTTAGGACGCCCTGTAGCTACTGCACAAAACTGACAGCTTCTAGTACAAATATTACCCAATATCATAAATGTAGCCGTACCTTCGCCCCAGCACTCTCCCATATTCGGGCAATTTCCACTTTCACAAATAGTGTGTAGTTTATGCGTATCTACTAATTTGCGTACATGCTTATAACTTTCTCCAATAGGCAGCTTTACTCTTAACCAATCTGGTTTTTTTATTCTAGTCTCATTTTCGGCACTTACAATGGGTAAATCTTGCATAAATATGTCTCTATAATCAGGTACAAAAATACGAGACTTACCCTATATATTCACCTTTTTTGCATTAAAATTATATCTTATCTTCATAGCTAATAGCTAGTGTCTTGAATACGTTTTTAAATTAAATCAATCAAGCTCTAAAATTGCAAAAAACATTAAACAAATAATTTTAAAATAATTCCAATGACCTCTATCGTAACCTACGACGCTAATTTAAGAACCACTTGCGTGCATTTGCAAAGTGGCTCTGCTATTCAAACCGATGCACCCACAGACAATAAAGGCAAGGGGGAAAAATTCTCTCCCACCGATTTAATTGCTACGGGTTTAGGTGCTTGTATGATTACCACCATGGGTATTAAGGCAGAATCTATGTCTATTGCGCTTGATGGTGCCAAAGTAGAAGTGACTAAAATAATGGTATCAGATCCTAGAAGAATAGGCAAAATTATTGCGCATGTAACCATGCCTGCAGGTTTAAACTTAGATGATAAAACTAAGGAGATATTAGAAAGAGTGGCAAGAACCTGCCCTGTGGAAAGAAGCCTACATCCAGACTTGGAATTAGATATTGCTTTTAATTGGCAGTAATTATTTTCTAAAGCAACTAACTAATATTTAGTTGCTTTATTTTTTGCACTAGCTTACTTACAGGAAGTCCCATCACATTATAAAAATCGCCGGTAATTTTTTTAATTCCCACTACCCCAATCCATTCCTGTATGGCATAGGCCCCTGCTTTATCATAGGGCTTATATTTATCTACGTAAAATTCTATTTGTTCAATTGTTAATGTATGAAACTCCACCAAGGTAGTTTCACTAAAACTCATTTCTTTGTCTTGGTGTAATAAAACCACACCAGTAATGACTTTATGGGTTTGACCAGACAAAGCAAGCAAGGACTCAATAGCCTCTTGTTTATTACTAGGCTTCCCTATTATTTTTTGATCCAATACCACCACAGTATCTGCAGCAATAATACATTGATTTACCAAAGCAGGTTTAGTGGAAAGAATTATTTGTTTCACGGCCAAGGCTTTATTTTTTGCAATATATACTGGCACTTGTTCGATTGCTAAACTAGAGGGATAAGATTCATCAGCGTCTGAAATAATAATTTCAAAAGGAATCTCTGCCCATTCTAACAATGTTTTTCTTCTAGGAGATTGCGAGGCTAGTATGAATAAAGGCATGAAATGAATCGATTATATGAAACTATTATATTAAAATAAAAAGTAGAAAAACAGAATGGATAAAATACCCGCTAGCATAGCAAATTTTAAATAGGCACTTAGTTTTTTAAAGTGGTTATGCGTAAAGGCCTTCGGCAATTGAATTAAAACAAGGCTTAAGGGGATAATAATAAACCCAACACAATACAAAACAGTATACCACCATCCAAAAGGGATAGCATATAATTGTATAATTAACAAAATAGCAATGACCACAAATGTCCAAACGGCTAAATATACTTTAGTTGGCTTTAAACCCCAGGCAATGGGCAAGGTATTGCAACCAAATTTCTGATCGCCTTCCATATCCTCCATATCCTTTAAAGCTTCTCTTACCAAGGTTAATATAAAAGCAAATGCACTATACAATAAGGTTAGCTTGGCAAATTTTAAAATAGCTCCATTACTTATAGCAGGATGAATAATTTCCTGCACCGTAAACTTAGAAAAATACACAATGGCAATTGACCAAGCAGTGAGCATGGCAATAATAATATTACCTACTAAAAACTTCTTTTTAAAAGTAGTGCTATAAAACCATAAAAATAAAATGGCCAATAAATTAGTTACATGTATATGCCAATAGGTTTGGAAAGGAAATACAATGGTGGATATATACATGCCCAATACACTGAAAATAAGATGCCAGAAAATAACCATCCTTCTGCTAATATAAGCACCTACTACTACTTTTTGAGGCTTATTGACTTGGTCAATATTAACATCAAAATAATCGTTAATCATATAGCCAGCAGCCGCAATTAAAATATTACTAGTGAGCATGAAATAAAAACGAATGTCTACCTCGCTACCTGAAATAGGAAATAACGGTTTGTAAATACAAAAATGCAGTAAACACTCAGCCAATAAAATGAATACTAAGTTTGGCCAACGCACCAATTTTAAAAAATAGATGAATAATTTCAATTCGATTATTTTAAATTCATTTAGATTGAATATGATCATCATTATCCCAATGATCATTCAACTTCAATGTTTTTTCAATTACTTCTCTAGCACAACCCTCCCCTCCTTTAGCAATTGCTTTATAGGTAGCCATCGCTTTAATGTCAATAGCTGCATCACTAGGGCAGGCTGCAATACTTACTATTTGCATGGCTTCTAAATCGGGCATATCGTCGCCCATATATAATATTTGATCCAGCGGGGTGGCATGTAAAATAGATAACTCTTCTAAAAGTACTTTCTTATCTGTTACTTTCATAAAAACTTGACCAACGCCTAATTTTTCTAAACGATCTTTCACTTCATCGGAATTGCCCCCTGAAATAATCCAAACCTTATACCCTTTTTTAATAGCTAACTGAATAGCATAGCCATCTTTAATATTCATGGATCTTGCCATTAGTCCATTGGGCATAACCAATAAATTACCGTTGGTTAATACACCATCTACATCAAATACAAAACAAGTTATTTTTTTAAAATCAGCTAACAAGGCATCTTTATTTAGACAATAAAAGTAAGCTTATTTTTGATTATCGCGCCACTCATACACCCAGGCGGATTGAATCATTTCCAGATGGCCCTCATTAGACTCCTCTTTTTTGCCCTCAAAATGTGGCAAGGATAAAACCCATTCTAATAAATCGGTGAAGCGCACTCTATAAATTTTTGACTCTGTAAAATCATTTCCAAATTTTTCATATAATTTTTGAGCGATGTCTTCATGATCATTCCAATGAATGGGTGGTTCAAACTGAGGCATAATGGTATATTTAATTCGGGTGTAGTATAATTTATTCTCCTAAAAATTGTGTTTGATCGGGAAGTATAATTTCTATTGCTCCACTGCCTGCTAATAATTCGCATTGGCATCCTAATCTCGATTCTATTCTTGGAATCACTGCTCTATCAATAAAATCTTCTTCTTTATCCGATAACGCTTCTAAAAATTCGGCACCTTTCTTTATATATATATGACAGGTACTGCAAGCACAAACACCCCCACAATTGTGGTGTAATACAATACCTGCATCTAATATCACTTCTAATAAGCTATGGTCTGGCTTAATGTCATTTATAGTAACTGGCTCTAATCCCTTTTGTTCAAAATTAATTTTTAACGAATACATAGGTCAATCTTAGATTTTTGCAAAAATACTAGTTATCATGCAATGCCTTCATTACATTTTTATTTTTCTTTGTCGAAATACAAAAAAAACTAAATCTATACATTCGGGCTTCTTATCTTTGCGCTCTAATTATATAATTATGGCCACGCAAGGGTTCTCAGAAAGGATGTATTTACAATATTTGAGGACCAAGTTTAAAACTTTAGGCATGGTTTCGACCCCAGTGGCAGTCAAATTGGCCTTTGATTTATTCTGCACCCCCTACCCAAAATATAAGAAAAGAAAGGCCCCTGCTATATTTCACCAGGGGAAGTCCTTAAATATAACCCTCACAGGAAATGGCATTACAGAAACAGGCAAAACTAAAATTCATGGTTTTGAATGGAAACCCCTTAAGCCAAATGGACAAACAGTTTTAATAGTACATGGCTATGCCAGCTATTTTTATAAGTTTGAGCAATATATTCAGCCCTTATTGAAACAGGGTTTTAGGGTCATTGGTTTTGATGCACCTGGACACGGCTTAAGTGAGGGTAAATACATTCAAATAGTCATCTATAAACATGCCATTGAACATATTATTAAAGAACTAGGTCCGATTGATCATTTTATTGGCCATTCTTTAGGTGCCATTACCTTGGCATTAATTGCAGAGACCATTGAAAATCCGTCAAAGCATAAGTTTGTATTAATTGCCCCAGCCACTAAAACCACCACTACCTTTGAACGTTACTTTAATATGATGCACCTTAGTCCTGTAATCAGAGCTGCCTTTTTAGAATTTGTAGAAAAGGGTTCCGGTCTGCCAATTACCTATTTTGAAGCCGACAGGGCCATCGAAAAATATGCTGGAGACCTACTTTGGGTGCACGACAGGGAGGATTTGGTTTGTCCCTTCGAAGATTTAGTCGAATTTCAAAAAAAAGCCCCAAAAAATATAAAATTCTTGATTACCAATGGGTTAGGTCATAATAAAGTATATAAAACCCCTGAAATTATTGATAAAATAATGGCTTTTCTGGGTCCAATAGAATAGCTTATTTTTATTTTTTGGGTGAAAGCTCTAATATTGCATCGCGAGAAAAGAAAAGTTTAGCCAGCAATGGTGTTTTTTCTTTTTTCATAATTAATTGATATTCAATTTCAAAAATACCCGTAGGAGCGGTTGGCAACTATGTCAAAAAACTTATTAATTGTGGAGTCGCCTGCAAAGGCTAAGACGATCGAAAAGATTTTAGGGGAAGAATTTGAAGTAAGAAGCTGCTATGGTCATATTCGTGATCTAGAGAAAGCAGATATGGGTATTGACTTAAAAAACAAATTTGCACCAAGATATTCTGTCCCGAGTGAGAAAGAAAAAGTAGTAAAGGAATTAAAATCAATGTCAAAGAAGGCAAAGGAAGTTTGGCTTGCATCGGATGAGGACCGTGAAGGCGAAAGTATTAGTTGGCATTTAGCAGAAGTATTGGGATTAGATCCTAAAAAAACAAAGCGTATTGTATTTCATGAAATTACAGCGCCTGCTATTAAAAAAGCAGTTGCGAATCCGCGTTTCATAAATATGGACTTAGTAGACGCACAACAAGCAAGAAGAATATTAGATCGTATTGTGGGTTTTGAATTAAGCCCTGTGCTTTGGAGAAAAATTGGCATGCAAAGAAGTTTAAGTGCCGGTCGTGTACAAAGTGTTGCTGTAAGATTAATTGCAGAAAGAGAAAGAGAGATTAATCAATTTTTACCAGAAAGCGCTTTTAAAATTTCAGCTTTATTTACAGCCCCCGATATTAATAAAAAGAAAGTAAAATTTAAAGCTGAAGGACCTCAAAAATTATCTACTGCTGGTGCCGCTGAAAAGTTTTTAAATGAATCAAAAGGTGCAAAATATACTGTTAAAGATATTGCAGTAAAAGACGGTAAACGCACGCCCTCAGCACCTTTCACCACTTCTACTTTACAACAAGAAGCCTCTAGAAAATTAGGATACAGCGTAAGTAAAACAATGTTGCTTGCACAAAAATTATATGAAAGTGGTAAGATCACTTATATGAGAACCGATAGTATTAGTTTAAGTGAAACAGCAGTCGACGCCATTAAAGCAGAAATTAATTCAAGCTTTGGCGAAAAATATTATCAACCTCGCAAGTTCAAAAATAAAAATGAAAATGCGCAAGAGGCACATGAGGCCATACGCCCTTCTTACATGAATGAAAGTAAGGTAGACGATGCCGACTTAAACAGATTATACGAACTTATTTGGAAAAGAACCATTGCTTCTCAAATGAGCGATGCGCAATTTGAAAAAACAACTGCAAAAATTGAAGTCTCTACCAATAAAGAAACTTTAACGGCTAGTGGAGAGGTGATGAAATTTGATGGTTTTCTAAAAGTATATTTAGAAAGCAACGACGAAGAGGAAGAAGATAATAATGAAGATGGAGAAAGTTTATTACCTCCTTTAGCAAAAGGACAAGTATTAGACTTTTTAGAAATGATAGGGCTAGAGCGTTTTAGCAGACCTAGTTCCAGATATACAGAAGCGTCGCTGGTTAAGAAATTAGAGGAATTAGGCATTGGACGCCCTTCTACTTATGCGCCTACCATTTCTACTATAATGAAGCGTAATTATGTAGAAAAAAGAGAAAAAGAAGGCGTTAAAAGAGTCTATCAAATTTTAACACTAGATAACAAGGATGTAATTAAACAAGATGCTGCTTCTGAAATTACAGGTGCAGAAAAAAATAAGTTGTCCCCTACCGATTTAGGTTTAGTGGTAACCGATTTCTTAAAACTCCATTTCTCAAAAGTGATGGACTTTAACTTTACGGCTAAAATTGAAGGAGAATTTGATGAAATTGCTGCAGGTAAGTTATTATGGAGTGATATGATTGATTCATTTTACAAACCCTTCCACGAAACCATTGAGCATACCCTTGAAACCGCAGAAAGAGCCAAAGGTGAAAGAGAACTAGGATTTGATGCAGTGACTGGTAAAAAAGTAATTGCCCGTATGGGTAAATATGGACCCATGGTACAAATTGGTCACCAAGATGAAGAAGAAAAGCCAAGATTTGCAAAACTAAAAGCCTCTCAAAGTATTGAAACTATAAGTTTTGATGAAGCCATGGAACTTTTCAAACTACCTCGAACGCTTGGTCAATTTGAAGAGGAAGATGTTTCAGTTAATATTGGTCGTTTTGGCCCTTACGCTGCCCATGCTAAGAAGTTTTACTCCCTTAATAAGGAAATGGACCCTTACACTGTAACCCTAGAAGAACTCAGTCCTATGATTGCAGAAAAGCGTAAAGCCAAAGACGAGAGAACCATTAAGATATTTGAAAAAGAAAAGATACAATTACTAAGAGGCCCTTATGGACCTTATATCAAACAAGGTTTACGCAACTTTAAATTGACTAAAGAGCAACAAGATAAAGTAGAAACCTTGACAATTGAAGAAGTCAATGCAACTATTGCTGAATTAAAAGCCAACCCGCCACGCAAAATGGCTAGAAAGAAAAAGGCTTCTTAGATTATTGAGGGCTTACTCATTAATTTAAGGTATTGAACATGTGCTTTAATGGCACTCACTACCGTAGGGTATTCAATATACTTTAATTTAAAATCGGCACAGGTTTTCTTCACTATTTTAGAAATAGCAGGATAATGCACATGCGATATTTTAGGAAACAAATGATGCTCAATTTGAAAGTTAAGCCCGCCCACTAACCAACTAACTATTTTACTCTTAGTCGCAAAATTAGCAGTGGTTTGAATTTGATGTACTGCAAATTCATCATCCATTTTATTCTCAGGTTGATTGGCTAAAGGAAATGCAGTGTCTGTTACGGTGTGTGCTAGTTGGAAAACTATACTTAATACAAAGCCTGCCACAAATCCCACTACTAAAAACCCTACTAACCAGCTTACCCAGCCCAACATATATATAGGTAATGCTACAAAGATAAAAGCATGGTATACTTTCACTGCCCAAAATTCAATATGTTCAGAAGCGCTCATTTTGCTAATTTCTACAGATCCAATTTTCTTGGTGAAATACTTTTTGTAATCGGCAAAGAAAATCCAAAATATATATAGTAACATATATAAACCCCAAAAATAAATATGTTGAAAACGGTGTAAAAGATAATGCTTTTGAGTGGGTGCCATTCTCATTAAAACACCTACTTCAATATCATCATCTACCCCATCAATATTGGTATAAGTATGATGTAAAGTTACATGCTTCATCGCCCACATAAAACGACTTGCCCCTAGCACACTAATAGAAGAAGAGGCTAATTTATTTAACCAAGCGTATTTACTAAAACTACCATGGCTGCCATCATGCATAACATTAAAACCAATAGCTGCAATAAGGCCCCCAAATAAAACACATTCTAAAATGGCATAAAATACAGGTGGGGTAAAAAATATTAAATGAATATAAGTAACCACAAATAAGCTCATTAAAATAATAGCTTTAGAAAACAATTTAAAATTACCTGTTGCTTTAATAGCATGGTCTTCTAAATATAGATTCACTCTTCTTTTTAATTCTGAATGTAATGAATTAGCCATTACAGGGAACTTAGGGGTAATCAGATGCATGTTTGACATAGACAATCGTTATAAGATACAAAGAAAAGGCAAATAGCAATAAGACTAGGCATTATTCTCTGTTATTTACCCGAACGTTTAATAATTCTATTTATTATGTAAACAATTGTTAAATATATCCACATAGATGGGATAAGTAAAAAGGATTTTTGACGATATATTTCGTTGATTTGAATAATAATTGAAACCTAACCTTAGTTTAACCTATGCAAAAAGAAGCAGAAATTAGCGCCCTATTTAAGCTAATAGACGACCCTGACGAAGAAGTATTTAATACCATTGCAGACAGGTTGCTCAATTATGGCACTCCTATTATACCCGACTTAGAACATCTTTGGGAAAATACTTTAGACGAAGCTACATTAGAACGCATTGAAGTAATGATTTACAAACTGCGTTTGCAAGATTTAAAAGAAGCCTTCGTTGAATGGAAATCTAAACCCGACCCCTCTTTATTTGAAGGTGCTATACTAGTTAATAAATTTCAATTCCCAGAATTAGCCACGGACAACCTTCGCCATCAAATAGAAAAAATTAGACGTAATATATGGCTTGAATTAAATAATTATCTAACGCCATTAGAGCAAGCCAATGTCATTAGAAACATATTATTTAGCTACTATCAAATAAAGGGTGTAGAAGTAAACTATGAAAGGCCTGAAGAATTTTTAATTTCAGCTCCCCTACAATCTAAAAAAGGAAATGCTATTGCGAATACTTTATTATACGCAGAGCTTTGTCAACAACTAGAAATACAGGCGCAGTTTATAAATATACCTAAGCAATGTATTATTGCTTTTTATGCATCGGACTGGGACCCTGAAGAAATAGTGACCAACCCTCAAGAATTTATTCAATTCTATGTAGAGGGTACCACAGGCAATGCCTTCTCCCAAAAAGATTTAGATCAATACATGATTAGATCCAACATAGAGCCTAAGAATAGTTATTACAAAGCAATGTCTAATGTGAAAATCATCAAAAAACATTTACTAGAATTTGCAAAATGTTTTAATAGCCCTACCCTACAATACAAACAAAAGGACCTTACCGATTTAGCCAATTTATTAGACTAAATAAAAAACTATGATTCAGTGGGATGATTTTACCAAGGTAGATATTCGTTGCGGCACTATTTTATCGGCCGAAGTTTTTGCAAAAGCAAAAAAACCAGCCTACCAACTAAGTATTGATTTTGGAAGCCTAGGTATTAAAAAATCATCTGCGCAAATTACACATCATTATAGTATTGAAAATTTAATAGGCAAGCAAGTAGTTGCGGTGGTGAATTTTCCACCTAAGCAAATTGCCAATTTCATGAGTGAATGCCTTGTACTAGGTGTATACGATACCCAAAATGAAGTTGTATTATTACACCCCTCATTTCCTGTTCAAAACGGACAACCCATTGGTTAATGGAAACTAAATACACTCAAATATATCATAGCCCTATTGGTGTAATTAAAATTATAGCTTCTGATTATTGTATTGAAGAATTGGTTTTTGTAGAAGCAGAGTCTGTATCAAAAATAAATTTATCCGAGCATTCCCCCCCTGTAATTCAACAATGCATTGACGAACTGATAGAATATTTTGCAGGCAGTAGAAGAAGTTTTTCAGTAGCCATTAACCAGGAAGGTACAGAATTTCAACAAAGGGTTTGGAAAGAATTATATGAAGTACCTTTTGGAAAGAATTTAAGTTATGGGGAACTTGCCAAAAAAATGAGCGACCCTAATGCAGTTCGAGCAGCTGCTTCTGCCAATGGTAAAAATAAAATAGCCATTATAGTGCCCTGTCATAGAATTGTAGGAGCAGACAGATCCTTGGTGGGATATGCCTGGGGCAAGGCCAGAAAGAAATGGCTATTACAACATGAATTTAGACTGGCCCTAGGGGTGCAAACCTTATTTTAAAATAGAACCGTCAAAACCGAAGGGTAATAAATGAGTAGCCGATTGAAGCACCATTACTTTACCCGACATACCTGCCATAATAATCTTAATGGGAGATTGAAACCTGTTCTCATAGTCTAACAAAGACTGTCTACACATACCACAAGGCGAAATAGGCTCTACGGAAGGCTTACCTACCGGTTCGTAACTAATAGCAATGGTTTGTATTTTTTCCTGCGGAAATTGGCTTGCTACACTGTTTAATAAATTACGCTCTGCACAAATGCCTACGGGAAAACTGGTACTTTCCTGATTAGAGCCAATGATAATTGCATGGGAACTTAACCTTGCAGCAGCCCCTACTTTAAAATTAGAATAAGGAGCATAAGCCGTTTGGGTTGCTTTTTTAGCAGCCTCCAATAGTTCTTGATCCGAGCTTGACAATTGATTTGAATCGTCTAACAAATCATATTCGAATTCAAATTTTTGCTGCATGTACTTTAATTAAGTAATTTATTTAATAAGATTAAATAGTCGATTCCATCTAATGGAATTATTATAACTAAACCAAATTAAAGCTGCTCTACCTACAATATGTGTTTCAGGAACAAAGCCCCAGTACCTGCTATCTTGACTACGATGACGATTATCTCCCATCATCCAATAATAATTTAGCTTTACTGCATAAGTAGTAGCAGCTGCTCCATTGATAAAGTATTGACCATTTTGTTTTTCTAAATTATTATGCTCATAGTTGGTAATGAGTCTTCTATAAATTTCAATAGTGGTATCATTTAATTCAATAATGTCTCCTTTTTTAGGAATACGAATAGCCCCGAAATTATCTACGGACCATGGCGCATGCACAACATCATTCGGAAAAGTATTACCAATTAAATTATCTACATAAAAACTGACTTCTTTTACTTGAGGCAATTTACCTAAGCTGGCTGCAGCCCCTGCTGTCATGTTTATTACATAAGTATTAGGACTTCCTTCCATTATTTTAAAATCGGCTGTGGCTTCATTAATATCAATACCAATCGTATCTTCTATAAAGCTTTCTGGAAAGGCTGTTCCATCGGTTACGACAATATATTCAGTTTGTGCAGAAGCAGCCACATAAGCAGGCTTGTCATTCACCCACAACCTACTATCCTTTATTTGAATAATATCTCCAGGAATACCCACACATCTTTTAATATAGTTATCGGTCTTATCCACTGGATGCACTAAAATTGGATAATCGGCTTGCAATTTTTCTCTATTATTATTATACTCTGGTGTTCTTAATACATCATAATAAGGAAACTTAGATCCAAATTCTGGTAAGTTAATAATAGTATCTCCTGCTGGAAAATTAAAAACCACTACATCGTTTCTATTAATATTTCTAAACTTAGTTAACCTTTGATAATCGAGTTGCACCAATTTTGAATAAGAAGGTGTGGTAGGTGCCCCTGGTAAAGTATTGTGTACAAAAGGAAAAGAAATAGGTGTTTGAGGAATTCTAGCTCCATAAGTAAGCTTATCAACAAATAAAAAATCATTCACTAAAAGTGTTTTCTCCATACTCTCTGTAGGAATCACATAGGCTTCAAATATAAATGTTCTAATTAAAGTAGCTGCCACAATAGCAAATACACC
>JABMML010000192.1 GCA_013205585.1 Chitinophagaceae bacterium
GATTGGTTCTCTACTTTAGCAGCAGATGCTCGAAGTATTTTATACCCATCAGTAACAGGTAGTTTTATTTTCTCAGAAAAGATTAAACTTCCTTCTTGGATTAATTATGGTAAACTACGAGCAGCCTATGCAGAAGTGGGTGATGATAACGTTGCGCCTTATTCAAATGCATTATATTTTGCAGTCAACAATAATCTATTCCCTAACCCTTCAGGCGCTTCTGTTCCTGTGGGAGGAATCAATACCACACTTGTTCCTAATCCTGCTTTAAGACCACTTCGTGTGGCTGAATCGGAAGTGGGTTTAGAACTTAAAATGTTTAAAAGTAGAGTGGGTTTAGATGTCTCTTATTTCTATAAGATTACCAATGACCAAATTTTAGCAGCTCAAACTTCAGATGCTTCTGGATTTACCAACAAGCTAATCAATATCGGAGAAAGTATGAACAAAGGATTGGAAATGCAATTAACGCTTTCTCCAGTAAGGGCTAAAAATTTCAAATGGGATATTAACTTGAATACATCCTATAATACATCTAAAGTATTGAAGTTGGGATCGGCTGCTTCGGATACAGTGATATCTGTAGGTGGTGGTGGTGGTCGAACCATCAAGCAAGTAGTAGGTTTGCCAATTGGCGCCTTATATACATTTTTATATAGAAGAGATGCTGCTGGAAATCAAGTTTTTGACAAAGCGAGTGGTAGACCACTTCGTAATGATGTCCCTGCTTATGTAGGTAATATTCTACCAAAATATTTTGGAGGTATCACCAATACATTTACTATCCATGGTGTTGAGGTAAGCACACTTATCGACTTTAGATTGGGCGCTAAGATGATTGCTGGATCTAATATGAATGCCCTTCGTCATGGACTTCATAAAATGACTTTAGATGGACGTGCTGAAGGCTATGTAATTGGTAAAGGGGTTAACCAAGATGGTGGCGTGAATGTAACAAAATCTGATATTCAACCCTTCTATGAAACACCCAATGTACTTGGTGTGAATGAAGACTTTGTTTTCAATGCAGGATTTTGGAAGTTACGTCAAGTTTCAGTTGGTTATGACTTTACAAAACACATATCAAAAGCTAAGTTCATTAAAGGAATTAAGGCAAATCTTGTAGCAAACAATGTCCTCATATTGAAAAAGTGGACAGAAAATATGGATCCGGAAAATGTTGCTAATATTTCTGATAATGAAACAGGGTTAGATTTTTGGACTCCACTTCCTCCAACAAGAAGTGTAGGCTTTAACCTTAATATTAAATTTTAAAAATCAATAAACATGAAACGAATTAAATTACTTTTAAGTGTATTAATCCTATCAGGGTTTATGCTCCAAGGTTGTGAAAAGGGATTTGATGACCTTAATACGAACAGGGTAGATCCAGTTTCACTGGATCCTCAGTTTGTAATGAACAAGGGTATTATGGATGCGACCTATCGCGATAACTTCGCAACACTTCAAACATTATGTTATGATTTTGGTATAGTACAACAAGTTATAACACCTTTTGGAAGTTCACTTTCTGGAGGAAATTATAATAATTTTAATCCTGGAAATACAACTCAAATTTGGACTACCTATTACCAAAGTGTGATTAAACAATTGGCATATGTAATAGATAAAACAAAGGCAGATGCAACCAAAAAGGATTTGTATAATCAAGCAAGAATTTGGAAAGCATATGCATTTATGATCTTGACAGATACCTATGGTGACGTGCCTTATACAGAAGCTGGAAAAGGTTTTTTGGAAGGGATTTCAAAACCAAAGTATGATAAACAAGAGTTGATCTATAAGGATATTCTTAAAGAATTGGATGAGGCGTCAGCTGCTTTGGATGCAACCAAAACTAGTTCAAGTTCAGATATTCTTTATGGTGGAGTCTTAGCAAGGTGGAAAAAATTAGGCAATTCATTGCTTTTAAGGGCTGCTATGAGATTAAGTAAAGTTGACCCAGCTACTGCTGCAACCTATGTTAAGAAAGCGGTTTCAGGTGGTTTGATGCAGTCTAATGCAGACAATTCTAAACTTCGTCATACTTCTTTATATCAGAATTGGATTGCAGTGCACCTTACTGCGAGAGAAAAAGCAAATTTCTATTTAGCAAAACCATTCGTTGATTTTCTAAAAGTGAATAGCGATCCTCGTTTAGGTTCAATTGCATATAGACATGTAGGTGCAAAGTCTGGAGCAGATCAAGCCGCTCCAAAAACAACAACAGATCCTGCAGTGCAATTAGGTATGCCAATGGGTTTTGACGATGTATCTATAAAAAATACATTTGCTACTTATGGTGTTGCGAGTTTGTATGATTATTCGCAAGTGAATTTGAATACAATATTAAAAACAGATGCACCAGAATACCATGTTACCTATGCACAAACTCAATTACTGCTAGCAGAAGCTATTTTTAGAGGTTGGACAACCGGCGATGCGGATGCTACCTACAGAGCTGGTATTACAGCTCATATGCAACAAATGGCTGAATACGATTCAAAGGCCGCTATTGCAGCAGATAAAATTCTCACTTATGTTACTGCAAATGCACTTATAGCAGGTAAAGAGTTGGAGCAAATTAATAATCAATATTGGGTAGCTTCTTTTATTAATGGTTCAGAAACTGTGGCAAACTTTAGAAGAAGCGGTTTTCCTGCTTTGACTAAAAATCCATATCCAGGATCTGAAATCAAAGGTAATTTCATAAATAGAATGCCTTATCCAGATAGTGAAACTATTACCAATCAGGAGAATTTAAATGCAGCTATTGCCATTCAGGGGGCAAATGATTTAAATACAAGATTTTGGTGGAATAAATAATAAATATAAATATAAATTTATTTGTATAGTTATACAATCGTTAGAGGAGGGGTTGATAATCGCTTGGCGCCATTCTATTTACTATTTATTTAGTAATTAGTTTGGTGCTGAGCAATTTTAAATAATTTTTTACACAAATTTTAGAATTAATAAAGAAGATGAATAATTTGTTTTTATTAGGATGTGATTGGGGAAGTTCATCTTTCCGCTTAAAATTATTTAATATAGCTGAACAGAAAGTTGAAGGCGAAATAAATACAAAGGAAGGGGTAGTCAATACTTTTAAGATGTGGCAGGTACATTCAAAAAAGGAGGCTGATCCTATTTCAAGAGAACATTTTTTTAAACAAAAGTTAAAAAATAATGTTGGCTTACTTGCTGAACAATTATCAAAAGATTTGAATAATATTCCTATTATGATATCAGGGATGGCTTCATCTTCTCTTGGAATGCTTGATGTTGCCTATTCTAATCTGCCTTATTCTTTAGATGGGAGTACTGCAGTCTCGGTAACTATTACAGCTGATAATGATTTTCAAAATAATATTGTTTTAATTTCTGGTGTAAAGAGTGTTGATGATGTGATGAGAGGAGAGGAGACGCAAGTATTGGGTATGATTTCATTATTACAAAAAGATAATTTATGCCCTGAAAAAGTAATTTTAATATTTCCTGGCACACATTCTAAGCATATTTATATTCATGGAGATAAAATGACAGATTTTAAAACTTTCATGACGGGTGAATTATATGATTTATTAATTCACCATAGTATTCTTAGTAATTCGGTTAGTGCTACAAAATTAGGACTAGTAAGTGAAGATGATTTTAATATGTTTAGAAAAGGAATAGCTGCTTCAGCGGATTCATCTGTTTTACACAATATATTTTCTGTAAGAACAAATGAGCTTTTTGAAGTTTTGGATAAGCATCAAAATAGTATTTACCTTAGTGGTTTATTAATTGGAGCTGAACTTAGATGCTTGTTAAATGAAGAAAAGCTACCCATTATATTATGCAGTGGTAGCAATTTGCATAAATTTTATAAATTAGGATTAGATGAGTTGGGTTTCACGAATAGAACGACAATACTTTCCAATGAAATTATAGATAAGGCTGCTATTTTAGGGCAATCTCTTCTAAGAAAAGTTATTTTTAAAAATTCAAAATAAGCAGTTCTATGTTTTTAATGGAAAAATTTGAAGAATTGCCAATTGTTGGAATTGTTCGGAATATGAAAGCCAACGATTTTGAGCGAATATTACCATTATATATTCAAGCAGGATTTTCAACCATAGAAGTAACTATGAATACTGTTGGTGCAGAGGCTATGATCAAAAAAGCTAAATCGGATTTTGGAAATTCAATTCATATTGGGGCAGGTACAGTTTGTAATATGAATGATCTGCAAAAGGCTTTAGAGGTGGGCGCTGACTTTATTGTCACACCCATTGTCAATAAAGATGTTATTGAAAAATGTGTTTCATCAAATATTCCAATTTTTCCTGGTGCATTTTCACCAACTGAAATATATACCGCATGGTCGCTTGGCGCATCAATGGTGAAAGTTTTTCCTATATCCCAATTAGGACCAGCCTATATTCAATCTATTAAAGCGCCATTTCCTCAAATAAAATTAATGCCTACAGGTGGCGTTGGGCTTGAAGATATAAAATCTTATAAAGAAGCAGGGGCTTCTGCTTTTGGTATTGGCAGTCCAATGTTTCCCAGTAGTTTAATAAAAACTTTAAATGAAAAGGATATATTTAATTACTTTAAATCATTTAGAGAAAAATGGGAGCAATGTTAAAAAATAATTATCGGTGGTTTGTTGTAGTACTTCTTTTCACTGCCACTACTATCAATTACCTTGATAGGCAACTGATAGGACTCTTAAAGCCAATTTTGGAAAAAGAGTTTACTTGGACTGAAACTGATTTTGCAAAAATTGTGATGGCTTTTACAGCTGCCTATGCAGTTGGTTTATTAATTAGTGGAAGAATTATTGATAAAATAGGTTCTAAGCTTGGGTATGCAATTGCAATCACTATATGGAGTATTGCTGGCATATTTCATGCATTTACGCGCGGTGTAACAGGGTTCGCAGCTGCAAGGCTTGGGCTAGGGTTAGGGGAGGCCGGTAACTTTCCTGCTGCTATGAAAACGGTGGCTGAATGGTTTCCTCAAAAAGAGAGAGCCCTTGCTACTGGAATATTTAATGCGGGTACTGGTATTGGTGTGATTTTATCTTTATTTATTGTGCCAATTATTCTTAATTACGCTGGCTGGCAGGAAGTTTTTTGGATCACTGGATCTTTTGGTTTTATTTGGCTAATTTTTTGGTGGATTTTTTATGACATACCTGAAAAACAAAAACGACTTTCAAAAGAAGAATATGATTATATAAGACAGGATAATGATACGGTAATATTAGATAATACCAAACCTGTTAAGTGGGCACGTCTATTTAAATTCAGACAAACATGGGCTTATATAACAGGCAAAGGTTTAATTGATCCCATTTATTGGTTTTTCCTTTTTTGGTTGCCATCCTATTTTTCTACAACTTTTCAACTTGATTTAAAAAAACCAAGTTATGAGTTAATGATTATTTATACGGCTACTACCATTGGTAGTATTTTTGGCGGCTATTTTTCTTCTTATTTAGTTAAAAAAGGATGGGAAACTATTAAAGCTAGAAAATTTGCATTATTAATTTTTGCTATTCTAGAACTCACTATTATTTTGGCACAATTTGCAAAAGGTCCTTGGGTGGCTGTTGGCTTGCTAAGCATTGCAGTGGCTGCACATCAAGCTTGGGCTGCTAATGTATTTACTCTTGCATCTGATATGTTCCCAAGTCAAGTAGTTAGTTCTGTTGTGGGTATTGGTGGCATGGCGGGTGCAATTGGTGGAATATTATTTCCAATATTTATTGGCTCGGTATTAGATAGCTACAAGGCATTGGGAAATATTAATGCTGGTTATAATTTAATTTTTTCAATTTGCGGATGCACTTATCTTATAGCACTTTTAATTATTCATCTACTCACTAGAAATAAAGTAAAAATTAAGCTAGAAGAAATTCAATAATATATCAAAAAATTAATAAATATCTCTAATTTAAATCAAATAACATGAAACAAATGCAAAACAAACAAGGGGAAAGCAGGCGTGAAGTAATTAAAAAAATGGCCTTAGGTTCATCCGTTGGCTTATTGGGTCTATTTGGAGGAGCTGATCTGATGGCTGCTGAAAAAAAGGAAAAGCCATCTTATTTAAATGGAATGGCACCAATAAAAATTACTAAGATAAAAGCAATTGCTACTTGCCCCGAAGGAATTAACCTCATTGTAGTAAAGGTTGAAACGAGTGAACCTGGCCTTTATGGATTAGGTTGTGCAACATTTACGCAACGTGCAGCAGTAGTTGTAACAGCAATTAACTCTTACCTTAATGAATTTGCTGTTGGCAAGGACGTTGATAATATAGAGGATATGTGGAATTCATTTTATGTGAGTTCATATTGGAGAAATGGACCTGTATTAAATAACGTAATTAGTGGTTTAGACGAGGCGCTTTGGGACATCAAAGGTAAGCGTGCGAATATGCCAGTATATCAGTTATTGGGAGGTAAGAGCAGATTCGCAGTTGAATGCTATGAACATGCTAGTGGACCAACACCCGAGGCTGTTGCTGAAAGTTGCGCCAAATATATGGCTCAAGGTTTTAGACATGTACGTATACAACAAGGTGGTTACGGTGGAACAGGAACTACTCTACAAAAACCAGATTTTCGTAAAGCGGGTTATGGTTATGAAAATGATGCCTATATGAATGAAAGGGCTTATCTTAAAGC
>JABMML010000193.1 GCA_013205585.1 Chitinophagaceae bacterium
ATTTTTAAGTAGTATGAACTCTTATTTGGGTATTATGAAACATTATAAAACCTATCGGTTAAGGATGGGGTTGATATTAAAATACCTAAACCCGCAATGGTTGAAATATGTTTATTTGGTGGGGGACAAGTTTGGGGTTAAAAAATGAGGATTTGATTTTAATTATACTGCGCTAGATAATGACCTAAACAAACCATCAAAAACCCCAAATAATCCTGTTCTGCGCTAGTTTCAATTTAACTAGTATAAACTTGGTCAAGAAGCAATAAACGCCTATCTTTGCCGTCCAAACATCGCGAGGTAGAGCAGCGGTAGCTCGTCGGGCTCATAACGGGTAAATTAAGAAGATAAAATAGGAATTAAAATATTGATAATGAACCACTTGAATAAAACCCAAGTGGTTTTTTTATGTCTGTGCTAGATGTCTGTGCTAGATTTTTTTCCAAATATATTGACTTTTAATGCTGCTAATTCAAGGGTAGTTAGTACCTGTGGATCTATATAATAGTCCTTCAATATTTTAGTACCAGCGTGAGAACTAATCTTACCTGTGTTTTCACCCATTGCATGATATGTCCATGTTAAATATGTCTTTCGTAGGTCTTTAAGTGTAAATGATTTTTTAATACAAGCACCAATCCTATAATGGGTGAAAGCATCAGTAATTAGATCCATCAAGCTACTCAAAGCGTATTTCTCTTTTGGGTCAATTATTTTTTCGTTAGAGTGTATTTTTTCATCCATACCCAACTCAATTAACATATTCTCAAAATCTTTGCCAATGGGTGCTAGTTTTACATATTCGTCTTCTGTATTTTGGATCCTTTCTACTTTAAGGTTTCTCATCATAAAGAACTTGGTTCCGTAATCTGAAAAGAATAAATCAGCCCATCTCAAACTGACTACCTCTTCTCTACGGCCTCCTACAAATAAGAACATCTTTAACGCAGTTTTCATCCATGGCTGGTACATATTGTCCTTCGTCCCATCCTTATTGATTTTGTATGGGGTATAGTTATCAACAGCATCAAGTATAGCATCAAATTCATCTTTCTTTAGAATAGTTATTTTTTTAGGAGGTAATGGAAGGCTAACACATTCCTTAAAGTAGTTCTTCATTATAATATCTTCCTTATTTATTAGAAAATCAAAGTAGGTGGTTAGTGCTTGAATGATGTTATTTACTGATTTGGGGTGGTATTTTCCCTTTATCTTCCCGAAAAAGTAAGATATATCCGCCCGATTGATTTCAGGGGGTTTAATCCACTCTATTTTCCTATTTTCTCTTACGCTATCGTGGAACTGAATTAGAAACCCAATGGTCTCCTTTTTATATTTTGAGGTAAGGTTCTTATTATACTGCTGGTATTCGGTATCTCCATTGAGATACATCCTATATTTCACTATTCCATCTCCAAGTGTATAATCATTACCAATTACACTAGCAGGTGTATGTATTTGTTGTTTCAATCCCTTCTTGAAATTCATTGATTCAATCACTGCGTCGTCATATTGGGTAGCTTCAAGAATTTTACTTTTGTGTTTTCCTGTAATAGGGTCTATATAATTTGATCTATAATTTTGATAATCAAAATGTTTGCATCCTGTATTATTCTGTCTGCACTTACGGCACCATATTTTGATGCCATCTCTGTTTTTGCGTAGTTTTAATTTACTCATCTGTATATTCTGTTTAATAGTTCCACATCTTCTTTATTCTTGGGTTTTATTCTTGTGGTTGGTGATGATAATGAATGGTCATTATCTAGCTCAATTAGAAATAAATCACATAGTTGCTTGTTCCCATCACATATAATTTTAAGTTTCTCTTTCCATAAGTTAGGGTAGCACCTTTTGCATTCAAGTATCAGAGGTTTAAGTACCTGCATTTCTACTTCTAACTTATAGACAAATGGTTGTCTGTCGTTGTGTATTCTAATACTATTATCAATTAGCCAAGAAACTATTGCCTCTCGGTCTTTTCTATTGATGATTGCACCAGCCTCCATAATTGAAATTCTTGAAAAATGTTTCATCACTTTACTATTTTTTATTTTTTGTGAAAGTGAATTTGGAGTAAGTATAAATGCGACTAATTGTTAGCACCTTTTTAAGAATATCCTTGCTGCCAAATTCATAAATTTTTTTCACATTGCCGCCTATTTTTAATATTTTAAATCCAAATTGTACATTGCAGATGGCTCAAAGTTCTTACCCGTATTTTTATGTCTAACAATTACATGTACCATTTCTGCTGGCAACATTTTATAGCAGAAAAATACACTTGTAAATGGCGGACTTTTCTTTCCATCATAACTAACATTTTTATCAGGTACGAGAAGTTGTATTCCATTGTCTCTAACAATCTTCTTTAGTCCAACATAGTTAAGACATTGTAGATTCAATAACATTGCAAATGGTTTCCCAATTCCAAGTAGTCGTTCCATCACCTCATTCTTTGATGAAAAAGGTGGATTGGAAATTACATAATCAAACCTGTGAGGTTGGAACTTAAAGAAATCTAATCCCTTCCATATATGAGTTGATAAAGCGGTATGTCCATTTGCCTCAAAGACCTTTACAAATTCACTTTGTTGAGTATCAAATGGGCACCAAATAGTTGAATTTAGTTTCAAGTACGGCAATATTATCTCCACTAATAGGGCAGGAGTATAGTATTCGTCTTTAACTTGAAGGTCATAGTATGAGTTATCTTTTTTCATGTATAAATTAATTAAGCAGCTGATGTAATCGTAATACTTTTTTTCTCGTCAATCAAATGGTCTAATCTTTTCTTGGTAAATTCAACACTTTTCGGGTCAATTTCAACGCCAATAACTTCAAGTCCATGTTTCATTGCACAAACTAACCCCTGACCTGATCCACTGAAAATTTCAAAATACTTCATACCTGGCTTGCTGTAGGCGTCTAAAATTTTATCATAAACAGCAAATGGACATGGGGCATCATGTTTAAATGATGGGTCAATATCACCGAACTCTTTGTTATCAAAAACAGGAGTGGTAAGTATATTGGTAGTTATTGTCTCATCACCACCAATGTAGTATCGTAGATCACCATCTTTGCTTTTATGACTTTGTTTTAATACAAACTCACCTTCACCTTCACTCTCTTTTACAGGGCTACTAAAAAATACTTTTGCGCCTTTTTTCTTGCAAATGATAATTTTTTCTTCTGCAGGTTGGAAAAACTCTTTCAATCTAACAGGAGTGGGATTTTCTTTAATCCATAGAACTACCCCGATTATTTCCCATCCATTCTCAATCAATGCTAATTCATATCTACTGATTACACTACTATAACCATCTTTGTGTGATTCGCCAATTATTACTGCCATCACTCCATTTTCACCAAGTTTTTTCTTTACTTCATTACAAGCAATCATTCCGTTGCTAATATATTCTTCAATCGTTTTTTCCTGCCCATGTCTAATATTATCTTGATTTCGGTACTCTTTCATTGCTTTTCCATAAGGGGGTGAAAATGCACATAAATCTTGACTTCCATCTTCAATAAACTCAAGATTAAATGCTGATTTGTTGAATAGTTCGTAATGACCTTTTGTACATTTGCGTTGGAATTCTAATTCTAATCTCACTTCTTTTTTCTCTTCCTTTTTTTTCTTGTCTTTTAATAAACCATAACCTTTGTTGATTGTAAGTTTGTTATCATTTATTGCATCAAGTAGTCCTAACTTTTTAATTTTCTCATCTTCAATTTCAGCCCAATAAATGTGCATCAATCTTCGTGCCGTTGAAGCAGAATAATCAAAGCCAGTTAAATAACAAGCTATCTTAAACCAATCACTTCCCAAGGCGCCAAAATGATTATCGTCGTCCATTTTACTAAACCCTATCAGGTCTCTTTTCTTGCCTTGTGCCTTACCAACTATATCAAGCATAAACTCAAAATAATAGCACTTCTCTCTAATGTGTGTTTTTGAGGTTTGGTTTAGACGAACTCGTTTAGCTATTATTTGATTATCAAGTATGTCATGTACCACACATTCAAGTGTGTCTCGCCCAGCAGCAGGTGCTGCATCTGTTCTGGCAATGCCATCAATGACATAATACTGACTATTTCTTTCAACCACATGGACAGGGTTTTCCTGTCCTTGTTTTAATGTGTAAGCGAACATTTCTATTTTCTTTTCGCTTCTTATTTCTGCCACTAACGGGTGAATTTTTAATTCACTTACTTTAATTTGGACTACTACTTTACTCATTTTTTATATTTTAAGAGTTATTGAATACAAGTTTTTATATTGGATATACCGGCGAGGCAAAAAAAATCCCACCTACCTTTTTCAAGGTACTTCCAAAAACAACTATAATTTTTGGATATACAAGGATGGGGTAAAAAAATGCCCCGAAAGACATTCTTTTTATTCATGTTCCATATCTATTTTAGTTCTCCGTTTTTATATCTTTCTAAAAGGTGTTCCTTCATTTTTTGTTTTGCTATAATCTTTACAAATCCTAATTTATGATCGGGGTAATCATAACTCTTACCCATATAAATTCTTATCTCTTTTCGTTTTCCGTTCATTAAAGGCCAAAAAGTTTTTGCGGTTAGGGTAGTAGTTTCATTTTCTGTATTCCTTTTGTCCGTTATTTTTGCAAGATATACGGGCGGATTTTCAAGAGTGTGGAGTTGCATGTATTTTATCATCTTTTCTTCAATCTCTAGCATCTCACTCATGTTTTTATCCAATACCGCTAGCACCTCTTTTCTTGCTTCTATCATTTCAGGAGTTTCATGAAATATCCTTTTATCATCTTCATCGTCATGACCGCGAAAGAATTTGAATGACTTTGGATAATCTGGCATACTATATAGATCTATCCAATCTTCGTAGCAAATTGCCTGTGGAAATTTTATTCTCATAGTATTTTGTTTATTTAGCGAAGATATGGAAGAAATACAAAATAACAAAATTAAATTTTGGATATACTACTTCCTGTAAAATAAAATGAAGTTCTATAGGTGGCAGGCAGGTGGTGCAGGAGTACCTGCACGGAGGTATCCTTCATTTTTAACGATTTTAACCCTTTTTACCCGTAAGTACCTCAAATCCTTTGCCGAAATTTCTGGCAAAATCTGCACCGATTTAGAAGACCCTAAAACTTGAAAAAATATTTTTTTAGGATTTTTTTAGATATAGAGCTTTACTTTCTAAAACCTAATATTTATATTATACAAGTGTGATGATATATGTGGAGTATATTATCGTAAAGCACATAAGATATTTTTAGAAGCCCCGAACAAAGCATCTCCACTGCTGACCTTTGGGGTCTTTTATTTAAATGATACCTATATATGAAAAAGGAATCAAGAGCACCACTCCTAACAGGAAAATTGATTTACAAGAACTTTACCAACTAATCCTAAACGGATCCCACAGGGGTCAAATAGAAACAATCCGACACCTTAAACAGAAAGGAGATGACTATTACAAAACCTTAAAGGAATCACTACCTAATATTACTCCGCAAGTGGATGTAAGGGAAAGGAACTTGAGTGATGAGTATTTTACTGAAAACTTTATCTGCTTTACAGGTTTTCTATACTTTGATTTAGATAATGTAAAAAATGTTTTACAGGAAAAGCAAAGGATAATAGACCAATATGGTAATCAGGTTGCATTGGTTTGTTTATCTCCGTCAGGTGCTGGACTAACGATATTGGTACGCATAAGTAATGAGATAACGAAAGGTACTTTCCCTTTTATTTGGAACAAGGTAAGAAATACTTTGTTGAAAGATGAAAAGGTAGATCCAAAAGCTACTGGCATCGGTAGAGCTATGTTTATATCATACGATCCCGATGTGTTCGTGAATAATGATAGTGTGGTTGATGTAGATATGAAAGATGTAGAACTTGGAAACCAACCAAGTTCATATTCTTCTTCTCTCTATAATTCATTGGATTCCGATTTATCTAAAAAGAAGAATAATAAAAAATACAAGTGGTATCATGTCTATAATTTAGATGAGATACTGGCTAACATAAAAACTAAAACTATTGTACCTGTTTATAATCCTGTTGTTGATTTCAAGGAGGTAGAGGTGGTTGATGAAATCAGGATTATGTTTAAGATACGAGATGATTACAAACACGCATTTTTTTACAGAGTAATACACCAGCTTTACTTCTTGAATAAGGATGTGGAGTTGGATTATATATACTCATACTTATTCTTTATCAATAATAATAAAACTATGGATAGGATGCAGATAAAGGAGTTGGTTAGGTTCTTTAATAGTGTTATTGATAATATCAATAGGACAGGAGAGTACCATATTGAAACAAGGATCAAAAGGGTACATTTTAATCCTGATAAGAAGGAGATGTCGGGTGATGAAAAGAAAACGATTGCAAGTGTAATCAATGGTGCTTTTACAAGATGGGGGACAAGGAGAAAGATTGATAGCGCAATTGAATTATTGAATGTACAGAACATCAAACCTACTAACAGGGCAGTGGCTAAATTGATAGGTATGAGTGTTGATACCATAAGTGATAGAAAAAAGGATACACCAATAGATATGGACTATGAGGTATCGTTATTCAACTGATAGGTATTAAAAAATAGTATTTATACTGATGTTTGGTTGTTAAATGTTCTGCAATTTTGTTCCAAATTATTTTTAATGACCAATACACCTTTGTCTGTTTTAACGGATATAATTTTACAGGATGCAAAAAAATACGCAGACAAAGGTGATAACTCAATGGCTATTAAATTATGGAAATACTCATTGGGTATTAAAAAAAGGTATCAAGTTGAAGAAAGTAAGATGATGGTTAAAATGAGGAAAGAGATATTAAAAGAATTCAAGTTAAAAAAACAACCCAAAACCAAGAAAAAATAGTTCTCTGCGGAACATCTTTGTCGTAAGGAAATGAGTGTTATATAATTGGTTGGTTTCCTATTTTTTTCAGGTGGTAGTATTCCCATACAGAATCTCCTATAATATCTACCTATTGTTGGAACACAGAAGATATTGAGCCTTTCGTGAAATAACCACAGCATTCTCAAAATAAGAGGAAATAGGGGTCTTTCTTTACACTTTTGGAGGTATTTATTATAAAGAAATATACTATGAAACTAACGACACTTGTAAGTGAAACACCAAAAAAAAGGATCAAATTATTGATAAGTGAGCAGCAACTAAAAAACCTTACCTCTCTGCTAATACGCGAACAGGAACAAGGTGCCATAAAGAAGACCTATATTATTAAAGCAAATTCAAATGCCCAAAAAAAGTAAGAAACGAGTTGAAATCAAGTATCCTGAAATTGCTGTTTTTGCATTGTCTAAAGGGTCTCAAATGAACGAACAAATAATAAACAGCGAAAATTATGGTCATGTGTTGAGGCTTATTGAAAATACCATGAGAATGAATAATGTGGTAAGTGATAAGGTTGGGATTTCGGGATATAAGGAGGATGTTGTAGCCTATATTGTAATGATGATAAATTTATGCATGTATAAGGATATGGAAATTGACCTGATGGAAGATACAAATGAATACGACCCTGACTATATGCCAAACAACTTTACGAGTAGATCAAAGTTCTAATATTTTCTGGCAACTACAAGCAAGTCAATTACTTGAAATTTGCCAGAGAACTTATTTGGATCTAATCCTAACTATATTGGTTTCGCATTTACAATATTTATTTTTTAATAAATCTTACAATTACATTTCCAATATTACTATGGTCTGGCCCTTTTGCTTTTACTTCATCTAAAAATATTTCTACTCTCTCTTTATCAGTTAATTCGTCTCTTTTATTTTTTTTAGGTTCTTCAACTTTTTGTATTTGGAACTCATTTGCAATATCTATTTTCAGTTTTTTTAATTTTCTTGATGGGCTAATTTCAACATTGTCTTTTAGAATTTCAAGTGCGGTTGTATCTAATTCCAATCCAATAAGCTCATTTTTACCTGTCCTCAAACCCTTATCAATTCTATCCACGAATGGTTTATATATTAGTTTTAATTCGTCAAAACTAATACCATAACCAAATTCATTAGTTTTCAAGTCAATATAAGTCATATCAGAGATAAGATTGTGTAAGTATTCTATTTCCTCAACATCAAATAGAGTAAAATTATCTGATATAAACTTTACGCCTTCATTGATTTCTATTGTATTACTGAACTTAAATGTTTTAATGCACAGGCTACCATCTTCATTGTTCTTTCTAATTAAAAGTGGTTGATATGAGGATTTAATAGTGCAGAGATCTTTATCTATGTTCTTTTTAATAGGTTTTATTAAATGACAATAGCCCCTTTTTGGGTTGAATTTCATTACTGAAATCAAATTGGGCTCATTAAATATCTGAGCCTTAATTTTAGTTTTTATTAGTTTTACATTGTGATAATCAATGGGGGTTTGATTATTTTTTGTATCTACAAATTGATCTGATACATTCCTATGGCTTCTTTCTTGAAATAATGCATTTAGGTGCGCTATCACATCTGAATACATGAGCCCTTTTTTGTTGGACGGGAAATTTTGTTGATTAGTCATTGTTATGAGTTTTAATTGTTAAAAATTCACAACAAGAAAAAAGAGAGGAGATTTACATTTATTTTGACTTGTAAGTCCTCATCGTTTTGCCACCTTTTAGTTGTTTTCTATGGTTGGCACCCATTTAAGGGTTCTTGATGATGCTGTAAAGGTATGTAATCTTTCAGTACAAATCTATACAACTGAAAAATTGGGATCAATAAATCAAAAATTGACTTCCTTTTAATTTACAGGATGTTATTTCTTGATGGTTCCCTTTTCTATAAAGAAGGAACTAACAAAACGCTAAAAATCAATGCATTTCCACTTTACCCCTTGCCGGTAGTGCCAAAAGGCGTAGCATAGCGCTAAAAAAGGAACTATGACTACCAAAATCAAATCCGC
>JABMML010000194.1 GCA_013205585.1 Chitinophagaceae bacterium
AATTAGAGCCAGGCAAACATGCACCTATAGGTAAAGAAAACTGGTTTGTGATGGTTAACGTTCCAGCAAATAATGGGCAGGATTGGACTATGTTAGAAGAATTTTATCGCAAAGTAATTATTCAAAAATTGAATAAAATATTAGGGGAGCAAGTTGAATCTTGTATAGCTGTTTCAGAGGTACTTACACCAGTTACCATTGAATCAAGAACCGCATCTTATATGGGTTCCCTTTATGGGACTAGTTCTAATAGCAAGATGGCCGCATTTATGCGACATCCTAATGACAGCAAAACAACGGCTGGTTTATATTTTGTGGGAGGAAGCGTGCATCCGGGTGGAGGTATACCGCTTTGTTTGTCAAGTGCAGCAATCGTATCCAATTTAATCAAAGACAAATACAAGCTAAATTTTTAGTTTACAATGCCTTATATAAACAAATATAGCCCCCTTTTTATAGCCCTATTATTTCATGTAACTGGTTTACTAGGCATCTTATTTACACCCTATAAAGATTGGTTTATTAATAATACGCCTGTTGTGCTATTGACTATGTTTTTATTGTTAACAAATTCGCAAATAAAATCATTCAAAGCATATAGTTTATTCTCCTTTATTGCCTTTATTACTGGTATGGTAACAGAAATAATAGGCGTCAATACTGGACTGCTTTTTGGTGATTACGCTTACGGTCAAGTATTAGGTCCCAAGATCTATGGTGTCCCTATATTAATAGGTTTAAATTGGTTTGTGATTGTTTATTGTTCAGGGGCTCTAATAAAACAAGGAGTTGAGCTACTTCAAAACAAACTGAATATAAAAATTACTGGATTAGCCTACTCAATTTTTGTGGTAATAGGTGGCGCAACCATTGCGACCTGCTTTGATTTTATTTTAGAACCTGTTGCAGTAAAACTACATTTTTGGTCATGGAAAAACGGTCAAATACCTTTGCTTAATTACCTATGCTGGTTTATCATTAGTGCTATTTTGTTGGGTGTTAAAATATTTTTTAAAAATATTAGGATAAATACTTTTGCAACAAGTTTAATTATTATTCAGGCGCTATTTTTTTTAATGCTTAACTTGTTTCTATAACATAGTTTTTTATGATTAAAATAGCATTTGACCCAGTGTATGCGCATGCATTGCCCGAAAATCATCGTTTTCCTATGTTAAAGTATGAGCTTATTCCCGAGCAATTATTGCATGAAGGAACTTGTACTGAGGATAATTTTTTTAGGCCAGCTAGTTGTGCACCCGAAATTATTTTACAAACACATGATAAAGCCTATTTAGACAAATTATTGCAGCAACAATTAACTGCATCTGAACAAAGAAAAATTGGATTCCCTCAATCGCCAGCATTAATTGAACGAGAATTAGTTATTACTCAAGGCACCATAGACTGTGCTTTATTTGCTTTGCAAAACGGATGTGCATTAAATATAGCAGGGGGTACGCATCATGCGTTTGCTGAGAGAGGGGAAGGCTTTTGTCTTTTAAATGATATAGCTATAGCTGCTAACTATTTATTAAGCAATAAATTAAGAAGTAAAATACTTGTCATAGATTTAGATGTTCACCAAGGAAATGGAACGGCTAAATTAATGGAAAATGAGTCCAAGGTATTTACTTTTAGTATGCATGGGTTGACCAATTACCCTTTTCATAAAGAAAAATCAGATTTAGATATTGGTTTGCACGATGGAACTACAAGTGAAACCTATTTATCTTTACTTGCTGAAGTATTGCCTAATTTGATAACGACAGTAAAACCAGACTTTGCATTTTATTTAGCAGGGGTAGATATCTTAAGTACAGACAAATTTGGAAAACTTAAAGTGAGTATGGAGGCTTGTAAACAAAGGGATGTATTTGTTTTATCGCAGCTCCAAAAAAATAATATTCCAGTAACAGTTATACTAGGGGGAGGCTATTCGCCAGATATTAATACAATTGTAGAAGCACATTGTAATACTTTTCGATTAGCGATGAATTTATTCTGATTTAAAATACATAGCTTTAAGAAAATAAACGAGCCCAATAAACGAACCCAATGAACGAATCGCTAAATGTTTTCAATGAACCATTAATTGTATGTGGGATAAGTCCAATGACTGGTGTTTACAGAGACGGCTGTTGTAACACAGGTGCAAACGATAGGGGTACGCATACTGTTTGTGCGGTTGTGACCGATGCGTTTTTACAATTCTCAAAAATCAGGGGCAATGACTTGACAATGGAATATCCACCCACTGGCTTTAAGGGGCTGGTGGATGGAGATAAGTGGTGCCTATGTGTTTCTAGATGGATAGAAGCCTATCAAGCTGGTGTGGCGCCTCCTATTATATTGAAGGCAACACATATTAAAACTTTAGAATATATTACCTTAGAAGAATTAATCAAGTTTGATTATACACCCATGAGGCCTACTGATTGGACTGAATTAAATAATAAATTAGAAAAGACTTTTAAATTTGACAACTACAATGAAGTGGTCTTATTTTCCAATAAAGTCATGCAAATTGCTATTGACCAAGACCATCATCCAGAAATTAATGTCCATTATAATTTTATAAAAGTACGCATCACTGATTATGAAAAGGGGGCTATTTCAGAAAAATGTCACCGCTTTATTGGTGCCGTCAATAAGATTACATAACGAATTTCCTATGATCTGCTATAAACGAAAAAGCCCTCCGAGCACTCGGGGGGCTTTTTGTAGCTATAGTATTTTGAAACTATGCAGGAATAAGTACAGTGTTGATTGCATGTACTACACCGTTGTCAGTTATTACATCAGCAATAACTACTTCAGCATCGTTTACAAACACCTTTCCGTCTCTTAAATGAATAATAAGAGAAGCACCATTCACGGTTGTATCTTCCATACCATCAGATAAATCTCTAGATAATACTTTTCCAGCCACTACGTTGTAGGTTAAGATAG
>JABMML010000195.1 GCA_013205585.1 Chitinophagaceae bacterium
GTATAACCACGACCCACTAAATATTGTGCTATTTTATCTTTAAACTTTTCTTTTTTCTCTAGTGGATCAATGGCAGGACTCATGGTAATCACAGTAGGAATTGCAATATTATCGAGGCCATCAATTCTTAATACTTCTTCTACGATATCGGCAGCAATACTAATATCTGGCTTATGATAAGGCACGGCTAATTCTAAATCGGCTTCTGTTTCTTTTAATATTTCAAAACCTAAACTGGTAAGAATGGTTTTTACTTTTTGGGTTGGATAAACTTTACCACTTAACTTTTTTAAATAAGCAAAGCTAATATCCACCTTGGTTTTAGGAGCTGGTGCAGGATAGACATCTATTACTTCACTACATTTTCCGCCTGCTAATTCTTGAATTAATTGAGCAGCATGTTCTAAGACATGCACAGTGCCGTCAATGGCCACGCCTTTTTCAAAACGAGAAGCTGCATCGGTTCTTAAACCATGGTGCACCGATGTTTTTCTGATATGTACATTTTCAAATAATGCACTTTCTAAAAATAAATTCGTGGTACTTGCTTTTACGCCAGAGCTTAACCCTCCAAACACACCTGCAATACATAAAGGTTTCTGTGTATCGCTAATCATTAAATCATTGGCAGTTAAGGTTCTCTCTACGCCATCGAGTGTTGTGAACTTTGTACCTGCTGCATATTTTTTTACTAGAATAGTTTTGTCCTTAATTTCATTAGCATCAAAAGCATGCAGGGGTTGTCCTATTTCATGCAAAATATAATTGGTGATGTCTACAATATTATTAATGCTACGAACACCAATGGATTGTAATTTATTTTTTAACCAAGTAGGAGACTCTTTCACTGTAACACCTTCTATTACAACTCCAGAATATCTTTTACAGCCTGCATTATCTTCAATGCTTACTATAAAAGGTGCAACCGATTTATCTTTGCTTGCTTGTTTTTTAAAAGGGCTAATGGCTGCTACCGGTGATTCATGATAAGATAAATAAGCACAAACATCCTTGGCTACTCCATAATGACTCATGGCATCCATTCTATTGGGTGTAAGTCCAATTTCGTAAATCCAATCTTCATAAGATGCATAAATACTTGAAACCAGCGTGCCTGCTTTTACACTTGCATCCAACACTATAATTCCTCCATGATCATCACTTAAACCAATTTCATCTTCCGCACAAATCATTCCTTCACTTTGCTCTCCTCTAATTTTAGCAAGCTTCATGGTAATAGGCTCGCCTCCTTTTGGATATATAGTAGTTCCAATAGTAGCCACTACTACTTTTTGTCCTTGGGCTACATTCGTTGCACCACATACAATGTTTAGGGGTTGGTCCTTACCAATATTTACCTTGGTTAAATTTAATTTATCTGCACCAGGATGTTTTACGACTTCTAAAACCTCTCCTACCACTAAGCCTGCAAGGCCTCCTTTGAAGTTTTCATATTTTTCTAATGACTCCACCTCTAGCCCAATAGAAGTTAAAATAAGGGATAACTTTTCAGGGCTCACCGTATGCGGTAAATATTCACTCAGCCAGCGATAACTAATCGTCATAGAACAACTTTATGGTATAGCTTCAAAAATACTAATTTTTAAGTGCTTTTAGTTAAAAACTAGGTGCAAAACCCGTTAATAACCCCCTTTTTTTGTGGATTTCAGATGGCGAAGACCTGTGTACAACCCTATTGCAAAACTAAATTTCTTGAAGTCCTAATTTGGTTTGATTTTCGCAGTAAGAAAACTTGCATCTCACCGCTAAACAATTGATCAATCAACATGTCTATTCCGAGTATAAATACAAACAGAACAAAGAAAAAAAATAGCAATATAGATGTTAGTTCTATGATGTATGGAAAGATTCCACCACAAGCAAGAGAATTAGAAGAAGCAGTGCTAGGTGCGATACTCTTAGACAAAAGTGCATTTGATACTATTAGTGAAATATTAAAGCCAGAATGTTTTTATGTAGAAGCGCATCAACTTATTTTTAGCGCTATGCAGGGCTTGCAACAAAAGAACATGCCTATTGACATGCTCACCATGGTGGAAGAATTAAAAATGCGCGAGCAGTTAGATATTATTGGTGGTGCTTACTATGTTTCTAAATTAACCAATGTGGTTGTTTCTACTGCGAACATTGAAGCCCATGGTAGAATTGTTTTACAAAAATTTATTCAAAGAGAATTAATAAGAATTAGTGGCGAAGTGATTGCGAACGCTTATGAAGATAGCACCGATGTTTTTGATTTACTAGATGATAGCGAAACAAAAATGTTTAATATCACCAATAACTATTTGAAGAAAAATTTCGTGGATATTGGAGACGCCTTGGCACATGCTGTAACACGTATCGATCAATTAAGAATTAAGAAAGATGAGATATCGGGTGTGCCTAGTGGCTTCACCGCACTTGATAGAATCACTTACGGATGGCAACCAACAGATTTAATTATTTTAGCAGCCCGTCCTTCTGTGGGTAAAACTGCATTCGCATTAAACCTAGCGCGCAATGCAGCACTGCATCCTACAAAACCACAGGCGGTTGGATTTTTTAGTTTAGAGATGAGCGCAAGTCAATTAGTGCAACGTATATTAAGTGCGGAGAGTGAAATTAAAATGGAAAAAATTTCAAGAGGTAAATTAGAAGAGTACGAATACCAACAATTACATAGCAAGGGTATAAAAAAATTAGAACAAGCGCCTATTTATATTGATGACACAGCAGCTTTAAATATTTTTGAATTTAGAGCCAAGGCAAGAAGACTGGTAAATAAACACCAAGTTAAAATGATCATCATTGACTACTTACAATTAATGAGTGGCTCTAATGATAGAAATTCTAATCGTGAACAAGAAATTAGTAATATCTCAAGAAGTTTAAAAGCTTTAGCAAAGGAATTAAATATTCCTATCATTGCACTTTCTCAATTAAGTCGTGCGGTAGAAACTAGAAAAGAAAGCAAGATGCCTCAGTTGAGTGATTTACGTGAATCTGGCGCCATTGAGCAAGATGCGGATATGGTAATGTTTATTTATCGTCCTGAATACTATGAGGTAATGAGTAATGAAATGGGAGAAAGTACACAGGGCGAAACGCATATTAGAATTGCCAAGCATAGAAATGGTCGTTTAGATTTAATTAAACTTAGGGCCAATTTAGATATTCAAAGATTTGAAGAATGGGAAGGTGATGCAGGCATTCCAGGACTAGCAAGTAACTACAAACCTTTGCAACCAAGTTTAAATAGTGGTGGCACACCAGATGGCGGTAAGTTCTTTATTCAAGGAAGTAAAATGAATGAAGGAGAATTTGACGAAGGCATTAATGACGACCAACCGTTTTAAATAAGTCGAACCTATGTCGATACCTTATTTTTACGAGCCTAGTATTGTAGCGGGTCAAACCAGTTTTACCTTAAATGAAATAAGCAGCAAGCATTGCGTTCAAGTACTAAGAATGCAAGAAAATCAAAGAGTAGATATTACCAATGGTGTTGGCTATTTATTTGAAGCTAATATTCTAAGCGCGCATAAAAAAAATACGATTGTTCAAATACAATCAGAAAAATACATTGCTCCTGCTGCTCAAAAAATTACTTTAGGCATTGGACTTCTAAAAAACCTTACAAGGTTAGAATGGCTATTAGAAAAAGCAACGGAGATGGGTATTTACGAAATTATGCCGCTTATTTGCGAGCATACTTTATTTGAAAAATTTAAATTGGAAAGGTTTCAAAACATCTTGCAGTCGGCCATGATACAAAGTCAGCAGGTTTGGCTTCCTTTATTAGGAACGCCCGTTAAATTTAAAGAGGCAATTCAAGATCAAAAACAAGCGCAGAAATTAATAGCGCACTGCGAGGCAGGTGATAAATTAGATATTAAAAAAATAGAGGCCTCCACAGACTGTCTTTTATTGATTGGCCCCGAGGGCGATTTTTCTCAGGCTGAAATTGAATTAGCACTTTCGCATCATTTCCAGGCCATTCATTTGGGGCCTACGCGGCTTAGAACCGAAACGGCTGCGTTATTTGCTTTAAGTGTCTTAAAAAAATTCTAATTTCAATCAATGAATATGGCTATGAGCATTATTGAAGTGAATACTCCCCAATTAGAAAAAGAATTTCTAGCGGTGAATGCTTCTTTGAATAAAAGCAACCCAAATTATATAAGGCCCTTAGACAATGAAGTGAGCCAAGTATTTGATCGAAGCCACAATAAATTATTTCAACAAGGCGACGCTAAAAGATGGATAGCTAAAAACGAAGAAGGTATTTGCATTGGACGCATTGCTGCTTTTTATTACGAGAGCTATAAAAATAAAGGCACCGATTTCCCGGTTGGCTGTGTAGGATTTTTTGATTGCATCAATGAACAAGCTGCTACTAATTTACTTTTTTCAACCGCCCAAGAATGGCTAAGCGAAAACGGCATGCAAGCCATGGATGGTCCTATTAATTTTGGCGATAGAGATAAATGGTGGGGACTAATGGTAAAAGGATTTGATAAAGAACCTATGTATGGTATGTCTTTCAACCCAAGCTATTACGAAACACTTATAACGAATTATGGTTTTCAGAATTATTATAACCAATATTATTACCAAAAAGATTTACGCGAGCCCCTTCCTTCAAGATTTGAAGAGCGTTACAATAAATTTAAAGCCAAGCCCGATTATTCGGCCCTGCATTTAGATAAAAATAATTTAGAAAAATTTGCAAATGACTTTGTGCATATTTATAATAGCGCCTGGGCGCAGCATGGAGAAGAAAAAGCCATTACCCTAGAACAAATATTAAAACTATTTAAAACTTTGAAAGCTGTAATGGATGAAAGAGCTATTTGGTTTGCTTATTATAAACGAGAACCCATTGCCATGTTTATTAATATTCCAGATGTGAATCAATACTTTAAATATTTCAATGGAAAATTGGGGCTATTTCAAAAAATACATTTGCTTTGGATGAAATGTAGAGGAAGCAATAATAAATTAACAGGTTTAGCTTTTGGAGTAGTGCCTAAATACCAGGCCTTGGGCATAGATAGTTATTTAATTAATTGCTGCTATAAAATGCTTGATAAAATAAAACTATATAGCGGCTATGAAATGGGCTGGGCTGCGGACTGGAATCCCAAAATGGTCAATATTTATAAAAGTTTAGACGCTCAACCTAGCAGACAAATGGTGACTTTCAGACATATTTTTAACCCAAGCGTACATCCTTTTGAAAGACATCCACTTATGGATTATAGTGCAAAATAAGGGCGCGCAATAAGGACCTAAAAGAGGCTTTAACAATTAGGGGATAAGATTTAATTCCCCGGTGAATACTTTTGATTTTGAATGTGTATATTGCGCGTCAACTATGGATAATTTCGTCGTTTCAGCTAGAAAATACAGGCCCCAAAACTTTAATACAGTGGTGGGACAGGCGCCTATTACTACTACTTTAAAGAATGCCATTTTAAACAATCATTTGGCGCATGCCTTTTTGTTTTGTGGACCAAGAGGGGTAGGTAAAACTACTTGCGCGCGTATTTTAGCTAAAACCATTAACTGTACTAGTATTACCAAGGAAGGTGAAGCCTGTAATACTTGTGAGTCTTGTGTTTCTTTTGAAAAAGGGGCTAGTTTAAATATTCATGAATTAGACGCGGCCAGTAATAACTCAGTAGATGATATCAGAAACCTAGTAGAACAAGTTCGTTTTGCACCTCAAGCAGGTAAATACAAGGTATATATAGTAGATGAGGTACACATGTTAAGTACCAGTGCCTTCAATGCATTTCTAAAAACTTTAGAAGAGCCACCACCCTATGCTATATTTATTTTAGCCACTACTGAAAAACATAAAATTCTTCCAACTATTTTAAGTCGTTGTCAAATTTTTGATTTTAGACGCATTACTTCCAATGATACCGTAGCGCATTTAGAAGAAATTATTGGCAAAGAAAATATCAAGGCTGAAAAAAATGCATTACAACTTATTGCGCAAAAAAGTGAGGGTTGTATGCGTGATGCGCTAAGTATTTTAGATAAAATAGTAAGTTTTTCTAATGGTGCTTTAACATACGAGAACACACTTGAGCATTTAAATATTTTAGACGAGGCTTACTTTTTTAAACTACTAGAATACCTTACCACACAGGACCTCACCCAAGCCATGTTATTGTATGATGAAATTAATCAAAAAGGATTTGAGGGCGATGTGGTTTTATACGGGCTTGCTAGCTTTATTAGAAACTTATTAGTTTGTAAGGACCCTGATAGTGCAAAATTATTAGAATCCATTGAAGGATGGAGAGAACAATATATAAGTGTTGCCAAAGAAATAAGTACTCCTTATTTAGTCAGTGCGCTTAACTTATTAAACGAAGCCGAGATTCAATTTAAAATGGCACGTAATAAAAGACTACATGTAGAAATGGCCATTATCAAACTCAATTTTTTACAACAAGCAATTGAACTAAGCATGGAAGACAGCCAAGTTGTAAAAAAAAAATTAGTTGATAGTCACTACCCCATTCGATTAAAAAAAATTATTACTTTAAGTAATTCGGTGGTCACTGCTGGGGCTAAATTAATTATTGAACAGCAGCCAGCAGCTGCAGCAGCGCAATTGTCCAAAGAAGAAAATAGTGCTCCAACGAATACGACTGCTACTGAAAAAGGTAGCAATAAAAACTTACTAGCCGTACTTCAAAATAAATACGGAGAAAAATACAAGATTGAAGAAGTCATCGATTCTATTCCTCTTACGATGGAGGATTTAAAAAAATGCTGGGATGATTTTACCCTTACTTTAGAAACAGCTTTAAAACATTCTGCAGCCAGCACCTTTAAATTAGCAGCATTAGATATAGAAAATGAAACTCATTTCACCATTACTGTTCCTGCTTTAACGGCACAAAAATTTGTAGAACAAGAACGCATGAATGTACTTGAAAGAGTATGGGAGCATTTTCACAATCGCGCCATTCAATTTAGTATACTAGTAGCCGCTAGCGAAAAAGAAGACGTGCCCTTACATTTAAGTTTGAATAGCAAACAAAAATACGAACGCATTGCAGCGCAGTACCCCTTGGTGCAAGAATTAAAAACAAGATTAAATCTAGAGATTTACTATTAAAGTATTATTACTAAAAAATTATTATTAGAATTTTAGAAATATAGATTTACTACTAGAATTTTTATAATTAGAGCTTCGCTTTTGGGTATCCCTTCTGTTTTAAGTATTGGAATATTTTTTGGCGGTGATCGCCTTGAATAATAATTTCTCCATCTTTCACCGAGCCCCCTGTACCACAATGATTTTTTAAAGCCTTACCTAATTCATTCATCGCATCCAAGGAACCTTCAAAACCATAGACAATGGTTACGGTTTTTCCAGCTCTATGTTTGGTCTCTAAAATAATTCTTAATGCTTGTTCTGCTGGGGCTAGTGTAATGATGGATGCTTCTTCCTTGGGCAGCATGTAATCGGGATTAGTGCTATACACTAAAGGGGAACTATTTTGACTAGCTGTATTTGATTTGGCTTTTTTGCTCATTTTTTAGGTATTATAACAGTATAAAGTTTGTAGTCTGCCTAGTATTTTGAAACTTTGTGGTACAAATTAATAAAAACAAAGTTAAGGCTAAAAATAAAGGAACCATTATGTCAAAAAAACTAATGTTGGTCATCATGGATGGATGGGGTCTTGGGCTGGTACCAGCTTCCGATGCTATACAACAAGCAAAAGTACCCTTTGTAACAAGCTTGTATAAGCATTATCCTAATACTACACTGGTTACTTGTGGTGAAGCCGTAGGCTTACCCGATGGTCAAATGGGCAATAGCGAAGTAGGTCATTTAAATTTAGGCGCTGGGCGTATTGTATACCAAGAATTACAAAGAATTAATGTAGCCATTAAAACAGGTGAATTAGCGAGCAACGCAACTTTATTAGCAAGCATCGATTATGCAAAACAAAATAATAAACCTTTACACTTATTAGGTTTAGTAAGTGATGGTGGCGTGCATTCTCATACCAGTCATTTGAAAGCCATTTGTGATGTATGTAAAACCAAGGGTTTGAGCGCTGTTTATATTCATGCCTTTACCGACGGAAGAGATACCGATCCTAAAAGTGGATTATGCTATCTAGAAGATCTTGAGAATCATTTAAAAAATTCAGCAGGAAAAATAGCAAGTATTAGTGGAAGATACTACGCCATGGATAGAGATAAAAGATGGGAAAGAGTTCAACTAGCTTATAATACACTCGTTAAAGCAGAAGGGCCAAGAGCCAGTGCTGCTATGGATGTCCTTAAAGCAAACTATGCTAATAATATTACAGATGAATTTATAAAACCTACTGTCTTAACAGAAAACGGTGCCCCTATTGCTACTATTAAAGACGGCGACGCAGTGCTTTGTTTCAATTTCAGAACCGATCGTTGTAGAGAAATTACGGAAGTGCTTAGCCAAAAAGATTTTCCAGACTTTGGTATGAAGAAATTGGATTTACATTATACCACTATTACTAAATACGACGAGACCTTTCAAAAAGTAAATATCATATTTGAAAATGATAATTTACAAAATACCTTGGGCGAGGTTTTAGCAAAGCATCATAAAAAACAAATTAGAATTGCAGAAACTGAAAAGTATCCGCATGTTACTTTTTTCTTCAGTGGTGGCAGAGAATTACCTTTTGAAGGCGAAACAAGAATTATGGCGCCTTCTCCTAAGGTAGCTACCTATGATTTGCAACCTGAAATGAGTGCTGCCGAATTAACCGAGAAATTATTGCCTGAAATTAAAGCAGGTAATCCCGATTTTGTTTGCTTGAATTTTGCCAATGCCGATATGGTGGGTCATACAGGTATATTTACTGCAGTAATGAAAGCGGTAGAAACGGTAGATGCCTGCGTTGAAAAAATTGTAACTGCCGGATTAGAGAATGGATATACTATCTTTTTAACAGCGGATCATGGTAATGCCGATTATATGATTAATGAAGACGGAAGCCCGAACACAGCCCATTCACTCAATTTAGTACCCTTCTTTATTATAGATAAAGACTGGAAAGGCAGCATTAAGTCGGGTAAATTAGGTGATCTAGCCCCTACTATCTTAAAAGTAATGGGATTAGAGATACCTACGGAAATGACAGGTGATGTATTAATCTAAAATTTGTTAATTAATATTATCTTTAATCAATAGTCAAGTCATAGATTAGTAATAGAAGAATTACTGTATTGTCGAAATAATCAAAGAAAAAAATAGTATGATAAAGAAAATACTCATTGGACTACTTGTTATTTTAGTAGCCATTCAATTTATCCGCCCCGCAAAAAACAACTCTGCAGATATTACTAAAGATATTTCTACATTGTATCCTATGCCTGATAGCGTAAGAGTTATTGTTGAAAAAGCTTGCGCAGACTGCCATACCAATAATACAAAATACCCTTTTTACGCAACCATTCAGCCTATTAGCTTTTGGTTAGCAGATCATGTTAACGATGGTAAGCGCCATTTTAATTTTAATGAATTTGCAGGTTATAGATTAGCCAAGCAAAATCACAAATTAGAAGAAGTTATCGAGCAAATTAAAGAAGGTGAAATGCCACTACCTTCTTATACGATCATTCATACAGAGGCAAAATTAACAGAAGCAGAAAAAGAGACTTTAACAAAATGGTGTCAAAATATTATGGATACATTAAAAGCTAATTATCCTGCCGATAGCCTAGTATTAAAAAAATCAACCCAAACACAAGCCGCTACTCAATAAGGTTTCTAAAGTATGAAAATTGTAAAAGCCACTTATTTAATTTCTAGTCCAAGTTTCGATCAATGCCCTTCATTGAAAGCGCCAGAATATGCCTTTATTGGAAGAAGTAATGTGGGCAAGTCCTCTATTATTAATTCAATTTGTTTACAAAAGAATTTAGCTAAAACTTCAGGCACGCCTGGGAAAACCCAGCTCATAAACCATTTTGAGATTGTAAGTAATAGTGTGGCTAAAGGAAAACAAGACAAATGGTATATTGTAGATTTACCTGGTTATGGATTTGCAAAAGTGTCTCAAAGTAGTAGAAGAAGGTGGGAACAAATGATAGAAAACTATTTAAGAAAAAGAGAAAACTTAAACCGTGTATTTGTTTTAATTGACAGCAGACATGCTCCCCAAAAAATTGATTTAGAATTTGTAGAACAATTATTCAAATGGGAAATTCCCTTCACTATTATTTTTACTAAATCAGATAAAGAGAAACCTGGAGTGGTGGCAAGGAATGTAAAATCATTTTTTGATGCATTGAATGAAATACTTCCTTTTTTACCACAAGGCTTTGTAACGAGTGCCGAAAAAAGAACAGGGGTGGAGGAGGTAGTAGCCTGTATCGACCAATACAATAAACTAGACGCTGAAGGGCTTTAATTCACTGCTTTATCTGCACAGCAACTGCTTGCAAAGGCCTCTGGTTTTGCTTTAAAGGCAAAACCCATTCCTAATATATAACCCATGGCTTCTTTTAAAGCGTCATTGCTTTTAAATTGCGGATTCGTATTAATATCAGCATGTACTTCCATTTCAATATTATATTCAATGAATAAATCGCAAAGCTCATAAGCAATTTCAATACTTTTAGCCACTTCTAATAACATTCTTTCTTTCAAATGATATTTTTGTGTGGTTTTATCATTATGGATATACATGAAACCTCCGTTATGCTCTCTTAAAAAAACAATCACCGTTGCAAATTCTGTAACATTGGCTTTTACTTGACTATCTGTACCAATACATACTTTTAATTTTGTCTTTTTTGCAGACTCAGCAATGATTGTTTGTTTTACAGCCTCTTTAATAGGAAGTATAATTTTTTCTCCATTAAATTTTCTCCATAACATAGATTCAATATTATAGGTGGTATAGTATAAGTTGCCTAATTGACTAGCTAAATTAGGATATTAGATTTGAATGCCCCTTGTATTAGAAGCTGCAGTTTTCAACAGCTGGTGGATAATCCACCCTTTTATCTAAAAGCCACCTATATTTATTACCTTTGGCCACATAATAGAAAGCCCATTATGAAGATTTTATTCCAATATATTAAACCCTTTAAAGGCCTTGTTTTACTAGCTTTTATTTTAGCAGGTATTAACCAAACCTTTTCTTTATTCGACCCCATGATTTTTGGTAAACTAATTGATGAATTTGCCAAAAACCCAAGCTTGGATGCAGCAGGTAATCAAAGAACGCAGTCCGATTTTTTATGGGGCGTTAGCAATATGTTGTTATTACTAGTAGGCACTGCCATGGTAAGTAGAATAGCCAAGGCCTTCCAAGATTATACCGTGAATGTAATTATTCAAAAGTTTGGCGCCGCCTTATTTACCGATGGACTAAAGCATTCCATGCAACTTCCCTATCAAGCCTTTGAAGATCAAAGAAGTGGAGAAACCTTGTCTATCTTAACAAAGGCAAGAGCCGATTGTGAAAAATTTATTAGTTATGTAGTGAATGTATTATTTGGCATCATTGTAAGCGTCATTTTTGTGTCTATTTATGCCACCAGATTACATTGGTCCATTATTCCTATTTATATTGGCGGAGCTAGCTTGATTGCCTATGTTACCAATTTGTTAAGTAAGCGAATTAAAGTGATTCAAAAAACCATTGTTAAAGAAACTACTTCTTTAGCAGGTACCACCACTGAAAGTTTACGCAATATTGAATTAATTAAAAGTTTAGGTTTAACCACACAAGAAATTCAAAGATTAAATAATAATACTTATAAAATTTTAGCACTCGAATTAAAGAAAGTAAAAAATGTTCGCTCCCTTAGTTTTATCCAAGGCACCATGGTGAACTTTTTAAGACAGGTTATTACTTTTACTTTAATGTGGCTTATTTTTAAAGAAAAACTAACTGTAGGTCAGTTAATTTCTTTACAATTTTATAGCTTTTTTATATTTGGTCCGCTACAAGAAATTGGAAGTATTATTTTAAGTTACAGAGAAACAGAAGCCTCTTTAAATAATTTCGATGCCTTGATGAAAAAGCCTATCGATCAAACGCCTAGCAACCCTATTGCTATTGGCGATATTCAACACTTGGCATTCCAACAAGTAGGCTTTCAACATCAAACGGCTAATTTTAAAGCTATTGACAATATTAGTTTTGAAGCAAAGAAGGGTGAAACCATTGCCTTTGTTGGTCCTTCAGGGGCAGGTAAAAGCACCTTGGTGAAATTACTAGTAGGTTTATATCAGCCACAAGAGGGACAAATTTTAGTCAATGATGTGAATTCAAATAATATCGACATGACTGGACTTCGAAATCAAATTAGCTTTGTTACCCAGGACACTCAATTATTTGCAGGTACTATCAGAGAAAACTTAGCCTTTGTGGCACCTAATGCTACAGAAGAAGATATGTTAGTAGCCCTTACCAAGGCAAGCTGTTCCAATATTTTAGACAAAGGTGGTAGTGGACTAGCTACCTTAATTGGTGAAGGCGGTTTAAAATTAAGTGGGGGAGAAAAACAAAGATTATCTATAGCGAGAGCCTTATTAAGACATCCTCATTTATTAATATTTGATGAAGCCACTTCTTCTTTAGATAGTATTACAGAAGAATCTATCACCGATACAATCAGACAGCTGTCGGCAGAAAGAGAACAAATTACCATTATGATTGCGCATAGGTTATCTACCATTATTCATGCGACCAGAATTTATGTACTAGAGAAAGGTCAAGTGATAGAAAAAGGAACCCACGAATCATTATTATTAGAGAAGGGCTTGTACTATGCCATGTGGAGACAACAAATTGGAGAAAGAAGAATGTCTAATTAGTTAGTATTTTTGCGACACAGCGGCTATTATGGAAAAAGAGCAGTTTAAGGAAATTCAGTCAAGTATACCCCATGAACCGGGCATCTATCAATATTTTGATGGAAAGGGGGCTTTATTGTATGTAGGCAAGGCTAAAGATCTAAGAAAAAGGGTAAGTTCCTATTTCTTTTCCAATCAAGAAAATCAGAAAACAATTGAACTGGTTGAAAAAATAAAGGATATCCAATTTACCATGGTGAATTCGGAGCACGATGCCTTTATACTGGAAAATGAACTCATTAAAAATTATCAGCCCAAGTATAATATTAATTTAAAGGACGATAAAACCTACCCTTATATTATTATCAAAAATGAGTCCTTCCCTAGGGTGTATATTACAAGAAGAAAAATAAAAGATGGTTCCACTTATATTGGTCCTTTTACGCATCCACTTGCGGTAAGGGAATTAATGAATCATATTAAACAAACCATTCCCTTAAGAACTTGCACCCTCCCACTTACTAAAAAAAATATTGAATTAGGTAAGTTTAAAGTTTGTTTAGAATATCATATTGGCAACTGCCTGGGGCCTTGTCAAAATTTTCAGTCGGAAACTAATTATGATGAATCTATAGAGCAGGTACAAAATTTATTAAAAGGCAATATCAAACCTGTTATTCAAACATTGCAAACCAAAATGCAAGAGCAAGCCGCTGCTATGCAATTTGAAAAAGCAGGATTTACCAAAAGAAAAATAGAAGAGCTAGAAAGCTACCAAACTAAATCGGTAGTGTATACAAAACATCAACACCCCATGGATGTTTTTAGCATTGCACACAATGAAGACCAAGCCTATGTGAGTTATTTAATGGTACAAGAAGGTAGAATTATACAAACACATATATTACCCTTAACGGTTCCTCTAGAAGAGAGCAGGGAAACTATTTTGTCCTTTGCGATTCATTATTTCAGAACGAATCTTAGCTCTGATGCCAAAGAAATTATTTTACCTATTGAATTGGAAGATATATTACCAGGTGTAAAATATACTATTCCCTTACAAGGAGATAAAGAACAACTTTTAGCCCTGTCTCAAAAAAATGCCGACTATGCTTTAAAGGATTGGGAATATAAACAAAAGCTAGTACAAGTGAACCCTATCAAGGATGATAGCGTTTTACAAGAACTTAAAGACCAACTACATTTGGGTGCTATGCCTGTGCATATTGAATGTTTTGATAACTCCAATATACAAGGCGCCTTTCCAGTATCAGCCATGGTTTGTTTTAAAAATGGACAGCCTAGTAAATCGGACTACCGTAAGTTTAATATTAAAACAGTGGTGGGTATTAATGATTTTGCCAGCATGAAGGAATCGGTGTATAGAAGGTATAAATCGGTACTAGCAAAACAGCAGGCTCTACCTCAATTGATAATTATTGATGGCGGTAAGGGGCAGTTAAATGCTGCCATTGAAGCGTTAACGGAATTAGGTATTCAACAAAGTGTAACCACTGTAGGACTTGCTAAAAATTTAGAAGAAATTTTCTTTGTAGGCGACAAGGACTCCCTAAAATTAAACTGGCAGTCCGATGCACACCGACTCATTAGAAATATAAGAGATGAAGTACACCGCTTTGGTATACAGTTTCATAGAAGCAAGAGGTCTAAAGGGGCGCTTGAAAATAGCTTGGACCAAATTGAAGGCATTGGACCTAAAACCAAAGATTTATTATTGATTTATTTTAAATCGGTACAAAAAATTAAAGAAGCAAAGCTTGAATTGCTATCAGAAATTATAGGCCCTAGTAAGGCGCAAATTTTAAAAGCTGCTTTTGAAAAAAGACAGGACGAATAGGAAAGTATATTAGAGCGTATTAATACACCCATCTATCCTGCTCATAATCGAAGATTCTTTGTCTAATCTTCTCTCCTTCTAACAATCTTTTAGTAGGATCTTTATACAAAGCATTCAACATCTTATCATTGTAATTATCTAGTGTAGACTTTACAACATATCCATTAAAGTACCTACTTTCAAAAAGTTCTTCCCAAGTAATTCTATTAGAAATATTTTTAGGATTATATACTTCGTTCTTGGCTAGCGTTGCTCTTAATTCTGGATAGTAGATCCAAAATAAAGTACGCTTAATAGGTTTGTTATTAATGACAATGGTAGCCACAGGTGCAATACCAATGATTCTGCAATACATTCTGCTAGTTCTATTATCAAAAATGAATTGTTCTTTTAATCTGAATGTATAGATAGAATCCGGATTCGGTGCTAGTTTGGTATTGTATATAATACTCGTATCAAATATATTGGGATTATTAATATTTTGTACCAACTGAGTATCTAGACTTCCTTTCAACATTGCATTTACTTCGTCAATACCCAATGGCTTTGTAAAACGATCATCTCCCCCTTCAGCTGAAAAAGGCACCACACCATCTTTTTCAATAGCCCTTAATAAAAGAGCAAAAAAGCGTTGGTCTCCACTATCATCATATGCTTGGTATATAAAAGGACGATTAATTTTTTCTCTGCCATCAATTTCTTCCCAAACAAACTCACTAAACAAGGCGTCCTCCTCTCTTAAATTTTCATAGGCCATGGGTGTTCTTTCCTGCCTAGCCTTTCTTGCATTATTCTCTGTAAAAAAACCGTAATTAGGTCTTAAACTTTTTTTATTATTCGCGTTAAAACCTCCCACCATGGTGGTGTCAATTGTTTTAGTAGATTTTATATTGGTATCAATAGCAACTGTTGAAACCACTACTGGCATTACTTCAACAGGTTTTACTGCAATAGTATCCTTGGTAGCAGCTGTTGCTTTTTTCTTGTAGTTAAACTGCGCTTGAGCGCTATTGACTATGGTTAGTGCTAGCACTAAAAACAAAGTATGGAATATTAATTTTTTCATGTCTTATATTTTTCTACTTTTTTTACAATTTTATTGCAAGATAAAAGTAATGGTTTGATCTAATTTTCTAGTGCCCCCTCCCGGTTCTGTTACTTTAATTTCACCAATGGTTACCGTGGTGCCTGGCTGACATCTTCTAATTAAAGACTGCGCACCTCCTGCAAAAGCAGCTCCATTCACTTCAGCTACTTCTGGTTCATCAAAACCTTTTCCTGTAGCAATGACAATAAATGAAACTACATTAAATTTAATACCGTCAAAGACAAAGTCTCTTAAATCTGCAATCACCCCTTGTTGCACTCTAAATTTATTGGCAGTCATATTACCGCCTGCGCTTCCACCAATAATCGCAATAGGATCTGGAACACGCTTAACAGGTATATTAATTTTTTGAGATAATTTACCATCATTCACATTCACCATTACATTACCAAGTTGGGTACACTTTACATTGTATTGTCCAGCGCCCACTTTACTAACGGTTGCGCCTATGCCTTCTACTGTTACATTTATTTTTTCAGCACCGCCACCGCCTGTTACACTTAATGGATTGTCTAAGCCTTTATAAAATACCCTTGTTTTATCTGTTGATACCACCAAGCCTGAGGGTGTACCCACTGTAAACCTTACCTCTTTTTCCACAATAGCTGTTTCTCCATTAGGCTTTAAAAAAGAAATTCTTACTCTTTTTGAATTCATGCCTGGTGCACCAGCTGTTGCTTTATAGATAGCAGAACCATCGGCGGTAATTGGTAAGTTCACACCATCAATAGAAATAGAGGGCTTCGCTGCACTACTAAAAGCACCTACTCCTGCAGTAATCACTAATTCTTCTCCTTGCATTAAGTATTGAGAATTAGAGGCCGCAAAGGCATTGAACTGATCATATATTAATTCTACTTCTCCA
>JABMML010000019.1 GCA_013205585.1 Chitinophagaceae bacterium
AAAAAATGCACGAGTTTGGCGAAAATGTAGGAATGGCCTTTCAAATTAAAGACGACTTATTCGATTACGGAGAAGCCAAAATTGGCAAACCTACCGGTAATGATATTAAAGAAAAAAAATTAACACTACCTCTTATTCATATATTACAAAAAGTAACACCTACTTTAAAAAAAGAAATTATATATATTGTTAAAAATAATAATAACGATAAAGAAAAAGTAAAATTTGTAATAGATCATGTCATATCTTATGGAGGCATAGAATATGCGACCCATAAAATGAACGAATACAGAGACAAGGCCTTACTAATCTTAAACTCTTTCCCTACTAGCCCTACTAGAGCCGCTTTAGAAGAATTAGTAAGATATACAACCGACCGAAAATTTTAATGGAAAAAAGATGGAATATACTTGCAGCCAATACTGCAACCGTGCAGTCCTTGCAAGATTCTTTAAAGATTCATCCTATTTTATGTGAACTATTAGTACAAAGAGGTATTGATAGTTTTGATGCTGCTAAAAAATTCTTCCGCCCTCAATTAGAACACTTACACGACCCTTGGTTAATGAAGGATATGGACAAAGCTGTAGATAGAATTGAAAAGGCGGTGGTGAATGCAGAATCTATTTTAGTTTTTGGCGACTATGATGTTGACGGAACTACTTCTGTAGCTACCTTATACCAATTTTTAAAAAAAATTACAGAACAAGTAGATTATTATATACCCCATAGATACAAAGAAGGTTATGGTATATCTAAAATTGGAATTGATTACGCAAAGCAAACCGGCATTCAATTAATAATATCGGTTGACTGTGGTATTAAGTCCATTGAACTGGTTGAATATGCAAAACAACTAGGGATTGACTTTATTATTTGTGATCACCATTTACCCGATGCTATTTTACCGCCCGCTATTGCAATACTTAATCCAAAACAAATTGATTGCGGTTACCCTTTTAAAGAATTATGCGGCTGCGGTGTAGTGTTAAAATTAATTACTGCCTTAGCAGATAAGTATAAACTACCCGCTGAATCGTATTTAGAATATTTAGATTTAGTAGCTACCGCTATTGCTGCCGATATTGTACCCATTGTAGATGAGAACAGAACCTTGGCTTATTTTGGATTGCAACAAGTGAATGAATCGCCCTGCCCTGGCCTCCTTGCCTTAATGGAGTTAGCTAAGCAAACTACACCTATGCGTATTACAAATTTAGTATTTGCAGTAGCACCCAGAATTAATGCAGCAGGCAGAATGGACGATGCTAAAAAAGCGGTGCAATTATTTATAGAAAAAGATTATTCAAAGGCCCTTACCATTGGTTCATTATTACAACAAGACAATTTAGATAGAAGAGAAGCCGATACTAATATTACTGAAGAAGCTTTAGCAGAGATTGAGTTAGATCCAAATCATGCCAATAAAAAGTCATCGGTGGTATTTCAATCGCATTGGCATAAAGGTGTGGTGGGTATTGTGGCAAGCAGGCTTATTGACAAACACTATAAACCCACTATTGTACTTACACAAAGTGGGGAAGTGGTAACAGGAAGTGCAAGAAGTGTTGTAGGCTTTAATTTATACGAAGCCTTGCATGCTTGCAGAGCTCACTTAATTGGATATGGAGGACATTTCGCCGCAGCAGGTATGACAATGGCTTTAGAAAACTTAGAAGCCTTTAAAAATGCTTTTGAACAAGCGGTGGCTGAAAGAATTACACCCGAACAACTTATACCTGAAATTGTTATTAATGCAGTAATTTCTATTGATAGTATAAATATGAATTTTTACCAAATTATTTCGCAGATGGAACCTTTTGGACCAGATAATATGCGTCCTTTATTTTTAGCAAAAAATGTATACGATACTGGCTATTGTAAATTAGTAAAGGAAGCACATATAAGTTTTAATATCACACAGGGCAATCAAATATTAAAAGGTATTGGCTATAATATGGCTAAGCATATTGGTATTGTAAAATCGGGTAAACCTTTTGATGTAGTATTTCAATTACAACTCAATGAATGGCAGGGAACACAAACAGTACAAATGCAGGTATTAGACTTGAAAGAAAGCGGTTCTTATAATTAATATATCAACTTACTCGATTATTTTAATAAATCAACACTTCTATTAATAAAGTTGGTTAACTCTGCTCCTTTTAATAAACCTTGAGAAAGCAAGGCTAAGTCTGCTAAGTTGCGGGCTTGCTTTTGTTGCTTTTCAACATCGGGCTCATTTAACAAAGCTTGGAAAATAGCATGGTTACCATTAATAGTCAAATGCACTTCATCGGGCATTTGCGCATAAAATGCAGTCATACCTCCACCACCCATGCTGGCCATATCTTTCATACGACGCATAAATTCAGGGCGAGTAGCAATTACTGGAGCAGCGTCTTGGCTAAGGCCTTTCACTTCAACGGTAATAGTAGTTTCAGGTATTTGAAATTCAAATAATTTTTTAGCTTGCTCTACTTCATCTTTAGATAAAACAGAATCAACATTTTCTTGCTTGTCTATTAAGTTGTCTACTACATCGGCATCTACTCTTACAAACTGAACGCCTTCCCATTTCATTTCCACATTGTTAATGAAGGCGGCGTCCACCATGGTTTCTAACTTAATCACTTTGTAGCCCTTGCCTACTGCTGCTTGTATAAATGCATCTTGTCCTACTGGGTTGGTAGTATATAACAATACTTGTTTGCCGTCTTTATTTTTTTGATTCAACTCAGTTGCTTTTTTGTATTCATCTAAAGTATAGAAACTACCTGCAGCGGCTGCGTCTTCTAGTATTAAAAATTTATTGGCCTTGTCTAAGAACTTATCGTCGGTAATCATACCATATTTTACAAATAAGCCTAGGCTCTCCCACTTTTCTTCAAACGATTTTCTATCTGAATTAAATATTTC
>JABMML010000020.1 GCA_013205585.1 Chitinophagaceae bacterium
AAAAATGAAAAAATTTATTTTATTCGCTCTATTAGCTACTAGTTTTTTAACTACGCATGCACAAAATAGAATAGGAGAATTAAAACATGTTGTATTATTTACTTTTAAAGCAAGCTCTTCTGCAAAAGAAGTAGATAATGTAGCGCATAGTTTTGCAAAGTTATATGGTAAAGTACCACAGGTTAAAAATATGCAGTGGGGTATTAATATGAGTCCAGAACATTTAGACCAGGGCTTTACGCATTGCTTTACACTTACTTTTAATTCCGAAAAAGATTTAGCCGATTACCAATCGCATCCGGAGCACAAAGATTTTCAAACCATTTTAAAGCCACATATGGATAAAGTATTTGTAGTTGATTATTTTGTAGAACCCAATAATTAAAATTTTATACTAATTAGATCTATTCTTATTATTTAAAAGAAAAGCCCCCTCCACATAATGGAGAGGGCTTTTTTAATTCGAAACGATTGTAAATCACAAACCTGTATCCTATTTAGTTTTCATTGCAATAGGAAGAGAAGGGCTTTGAATCCACTTAATGAAATTAGAAACGATCGTGTATAAGAAATGATAAATAGCTAGATTAACATACAAATAAGCTAATCCAAGTGCTACATTCACAAAAGCACCAGCCACTAAGAACAAATCATTAATATTCCAAAGCATGTCACCAGTGAAGTTTTGACCACTGGCCATTGTCCAAGTGCTAAGATTAGTTAATACTTCTGTTAAATAATCTAATTTTAATGCAGCGAATAAATTAGTTAACCCTTGCATAGGTAAACTACTTAAACCACTAATTGTACTGAAGGCAGTGCCAGTACTTGCATTGTATAAATTGGTATCAAATACAAAAGAGAAGGTTAAGCAAGCAGCGCCAATAAAAGCGCCCACTGCAGCTACTTCACCTAGTATTTTGATATTGGTAGTAACAACGTCTTTAAAAAGAAATGTTACCATCCCATTGTGTGAACCACCCAGGCTTTCTCCTCTAGCTTTAATGATGTGCGCAATAGGGAAGGCTGAATAAATAAGCAATAAAGTAGTTAAAACACTACCTGCTTTTCCTAGACCCGTGCTACTGGCATCGGTGAAATACCCCATAGCGCCACTAATAATGGCAATTTCCATGGTAATAAACACTACAATCGACAGAATCTGATAGATTGACTTCGTGTAGGATCTTACTCCATTTTGAGAATCGAAATTATCAACTGCGGAGTTTAACTGCGCATTCAAAACCTTTTGATTTACCATCTGGGGGAAATCAAGAATTTGCTGATAGATTTTTTTCATTTTGGTTTGGTTTGGTTTGGTTATTAATAACTAATTCGGTTAATAGAAATTACAATAAATTATCATATAATAATGCTATCTGCAAAAGCAGGAAAACTGTATTTTTTCAACCTCCCTGTAAAGCACTGAGAGTCAGTTTATAAGTCAAAAAAACTTTTTTTCCACGAAATTGAATTTTGTGTTTTCTTTAACATTTATATTTTGTAAACTATATAGGAAGATTCATTTTATGTCATTGAACAAGAGTTCATTCATATAAAAAAAGGTTATAACTTAATTACTTCAAAATTTAGAATAAGTAAATAATACATGAATAAGATAAAACGCATTCTTGGCTATAGTTTAATAAGTATACTCGTATTATTAGTACTAGTATTTACAGTGTATGGCCAAAGAGATATTTCAGTTGAAAAAATTAAAGCTAAATACGGCAATGCGGCCTCAAAGTATATGCCACTAATGGGCATGCAAGTACATTATAGAGATGAAGGAAACCCATCAGACAGCATACCACTTGTATTAATACATGGTACTTCTTCTTCTTTACATACCTGGGATAGTCTAGTTTCCATTATGCTTGCAAACTCTAATAAAAGAAGAATTATAAGATTCGATCTTCCTGCCTTTGGCATTACGGGGCCTAATCCAGAAAGTTATTATGCAGGTGATTATTATGTTCGCTTTCTAGATTCTTTTTTAAATGCAATGCATATTAATAAATGCGCATTAGCAGGTAATTCTTTAGGAGGAGCCATTGCTTGGCAATACACCGTGGCGCATCCCGAAAAAATAGCTAAACTTATTTTAATAGATGCAGGAGGTTATCCTATAAAAAATGAAAAAGGAAGTTTAGGATTTAAATTAGCAAGTACCCCTGTCATTAATAATTTACTATTAGTTATCACACCCAAATTTTTAGTAAGAAAAAGTTTAGAGACTGTATTTTATGATAACAGTCTTATAAGCGATGCCATAGTAACAAGGTATCATGAAATGCTATTAAGGGAAGGCAATCGTGCAGCTACATTGTCTATATTTAAAAACCGAATAGCCTCATCTTCCGAACCTATCAAAACTATTAAGCAGCCTACTTTAATTCTATGGGGAGAACAGGATCATCTTATAGCTGTAGAAAATGCCTACCTATTTCAGAAAGATATAAAAGGAAGTGTGCTAGCTATTTATAAAAATATAGGCCATACCCCTATGGAAGAAGCGCCTAAAATGGTGGCCGCTTCTATGGAAAGCTTTCTGAATAATTAACTAACTTGTTAGCATGAATTTTACCATTGGCAGCATTGAAAACTGGGTAGCAAATTATTATGGCTTAGAAGTGAAAGCATCTGTGCTCAATGGCTATGATGAACTTAATTTTTTATTAGTAGAAAAATCGGGTAAGAAAAATATTTTAAAAGTTTCTAACAGCAGCCACGACTATTTTTTCTTAGAAGCACAAGTAAAAATTCTACAGTATTTAGCTAAAACCGATATTGCTTCGCAATTCCAAACTTATACTTTAAATAAAAAAGGTGAAACACTAACGGAAATTAGCTTTGAAGAAGCCACTTATTATATTAGAATATTAAGTTTTTTAGAAGGCAGCTTTTGGGTAGAAGCACCAGAAAAAAATAAAGCACTATTTAAAAATTTAGGAACTTTCTTAGGCAAGATGGATAAAAGCCTTCAAAGTTTTAAGCATCCGGGTATGCATAGGCATTACACTTGGGATATTAGTACCGCAAGAGATGCGAATTATAAAATGAACTATATAAAGGATGCGGCTAAAAAAAGAATTGCAGATTATTTTATGCTGCAATTTGAAACAGAGGTACTGCCCACCCTTTCTTCTTTCAGACAGGCCTATACACATAATGATGCCAATGATTACAATGTACTTGTAGAAGGCGATAACATTGCAGGACTAATTGATTTTGGCGACATGGTGTACACGGCCCTTATTAACAATGTAGCCGTAGCCTGTACCTATGCGATGTTGCACCAATCGGACCCACTAGCCGCAGCCGTTCTAGTAGTGAAGGGTTATCATAGTGCTTATGCGATTGAAGAAAAAGAATTAAGTATTTTATATTATTTAATCGCTGCAAGATTATGCATAAGTGTAACGCAGTCTGCTTATAATGGTTCTTTAGATACCAACAATGAACATCATTTTATAACAGAGAAGCCCGCCTGGGACTTACTCTGCTATTTAATTACGCTTAACCCCATTAAAGCAGAAAATGCTTTTAGACTGGCTTGTCATTATACATCCATCATTGATGCAAATGAAAATTATACAAACTTAGAAACTAAAAGAAATGCGCATATTGGAAAAAACCTAAGTATTAGTTATGAAAAACATTTAAAAATTGATAAGGCTGCCTTACAATATTTATATGACGATAAAGGCAATACCTATATTGATTGCGTAAACAATGTAAGCCATATAGGACATTGTCATCCGAAAGTAGTAAGGGTGATGCAAAAACAAATTGCTAGTTTAAATACCAATACAAGGTATTTAAATAATCACTTAATTGAATATGCTCAAAAATTAACAGCTAGCTTGCCTGCTAGTTTAAATGTTTGTTATTTTACCAATAGCGGTAGTGAGGCCAATGATTTAGCCATTAGAATTAGTAGGCACTGCACAAAACAAAAAGATATCATTGTTTTAGACCATGCTTATCATGGAACTTCAACGGCCACTATTGAAATGAGTCCTTATAAATTTGATAGAGAAGGTGGCATGGGACAAATGCCTTGGATACATAAAGCAATAAACCCCGATTTATATAGAGGGCCTTATACCTATGATGATGCTAATGCAGGAGGTAAATATGCAATGGATGTAAAAAATATTATTGATACGCTAGCTACAAATAATAAAAAACCTGCCGCCTATATTTGTGAAACACTTTTAGGCGTGGGGGGTCAAATGCCCCTGCCTCCAAATTATTTAAAAGAAGTATATAAGCATGTTCGAGCTGCTGGGGGTATTTGTATTGCAGATGAAGTTCAAGTAGGCTTTGGAAGAGTGGGTAGTCATTTCTGGGGATTTGAATTACAAGACGTAGTACCCGATATGGTAGTGATGGGCAAACCCATTGGCAATGGGCATCCGCTAGCCGCAGTTATTGTGACAGGTGCAATAGCCAATAGCTTTAATAATGGTATTGAGTATTTTAATACCTATGGAGGCAACCCCGTTTCAATGGCAACCGGCTTGGCTGTATTAGAAGTTATTGAGAGAGAAGGTTTACAAGAAAATGCACTGCAAGTAGGTAATTATTTATTAGAAGGCATGCGAGCACTTATGCATACACACCCCATTATTGGAGATGTAAGAGGTGCAGGTTTATTTATTGGAGTGGAGTTAGTAAAGGATAGAAATACCAAAGAGCCAGCCACGGAGGCCATTAAGCTAGCGGTTGAAAGAATGAAAGAAAAAGGTTTTTTAATGGGCGTTGACGGACCTTATAATAATGTGTTTAAAATTAAACCTCCCATTATTTTCTCCATGCAAAATGCAAAAGACTTACTTGCGAATTTAGATACTGTATTAGCCTCTTTATAAAAAAATTAAGCATATTTAAGCCGTTGCTGCTTTTTTATTTTTCATGTACACATTTAATCCAATAAAAGCAACAATTAAAACTAGAGGAATCATTAATGTGGCATTGATGACTTCTGGTCCCGCTAATTTTTTAGCTTCATTGGTAACCGCTGCTAAGTCTGCTGCTGCAGTACCTGCTGGAATTTTAGCATTCACTAAGGTATCATAGAAGTCGCTCATAAATATCATATAAACAGAAACGGCAAACATACCCGCACCACCCATAAG
>JABMML010000196.1 GCA_013205585.1 Chitinophagaceae bacterium
AGAAAAAAGAATACAAATAAGTGTATTTATGAGCCCTGCCAATGTGCATGTGAACCGTTTACCTATTGCTGGAAAAATTGTATATAATAAATACCATGCTGGTAAATTTTTAGTGGCCTGGCATCCAAAATCTTCTACCGATAATGAAAGATGGTCAGTGGTAGTTGAAAATAGTAAAGGCAGTATTTTGTGCAAACAAATTGCGGGTGCCTTAGCGAGAAGAATTTGTAATTACACAACTGTGGGACAATCGTTCCAACAATGCGATGAATACGGGTTTATAAAATTTGGTAGCAGGGTAGATTTACTCTTACCAGTGGGTACAAAAATTCATGCAAAGATTGGGGATGTAGTACAAGGCGGTGTTACAGTGCTTGCTAGTTGGTAGTTGCACGTATTTTTAAAGTGTTTAGAATATATTTTCTAATTCCTTTAAATGTGTAATAGTATGTGTTGCAGGTACGGTAGGTTGTATTTGTAAATGATTGACGAAGATTGAATCCATGCCTACATTAATAGCACCTTGAATATCTGCCGACTCATTGTCTCCAATCATAATACTGGTTTTTAAATTTGCATTCGAAATTTTTAAAGCGTACTCAAAAATTTCTTTATTCGGTTTTAAACTATTGCTAGCCTCTGAAGTAATTACTTGGGTAAAATAGTCCGTTAAATTAGCGTTTTTAATTTTCTTAATTTGAACCGATTCAAAACCATTGGTAATTAAATGCATTGTATAGTCCTTGTTTTTTAAGTACTCTAGAATTTCAATGGTGTAAGGGAACAAATTCTTTTTATTAGGAAGAATAGTTAAATAGTCGACGGATATTTCTTTAGACAAGGTTTCGTCTGCTATTTTAAAATCTAGTAAACTTAAATAAATACGCTTCCACCTTAATTCTTCTTGTTTAATAAAACCCTTGGTGTACCTGTCCCATAAACGGTGATTATGTACACTGTATTTACTGTAAAATTCATCGAAATTATTGATACCTTTTGCCTCTAGTGCATATTTAAGATGTAGGTCCCATAAGGTTTCTTTAGAATTTAATTCAAAGTCCCAAATAGTATGGTCGAGGTCAAAAAATAAGTCTTTATAGGGCATCGATGTCTAATTGTATTGAACGAATTTACAGTTTTGCTCCTTATCTTTATTCTTTATTTAGATTATCTATAAATTAATTTTATGCTTGTTATTATTACAGGTGCTTCACAAGGAATTGGTTATGCGGTGGCAGAGGCCTTTGCTCAAGTTGGTCATACTTTATTAATTGGAAGTAAAACTGCTTCTCGATTAAATGAGGCAACAGAAAGTTTGCAAAAAAAATATCCATCAGCTACCATACATAGTAAACAAGCCGATTTATCCAAGCAAGCCGACTGCGAGGCCTTTGGAAATTGGTGTTTGAGTTTTGGTATACCTAGTATTTTAATTAATAACGCAGGTTTCTTTTTACCTGGTAATATAATGGAAGAAGCGCAAGGCATTTTAGAAACACAAATAGGCGCTAATTTATATGCTGCCTATTACACGTCTCGAGCAATCATTCCTGCAATGATAAAAGGGGGTAAGGGACATATATTTAATATTTGTTCTATTGCTTCTTTACAAGCTTATCCGCAAGGAGGCTCTTATAGTATTAGTAAGTTTGCTTTGGATGGTTTTTCAAAAAACTTAAGACTTGAATTAAAAGACAAAGGCATAAAAGTAACAGGGGTTTACCCGGGTGCTACTTATACCAATAGCTGGGTGGGCAGTGGTGTGGAGCTTAGTCGTATTATGGAAGCGCAGGATATTGCAAAGATGATTTTTGCAGCTGCCCATTTAAGCCCTCAAGCAGTGGTGGAAGATATTGTGATGCGTCCGCAATTGGGCGATGTATAATTAAAGACGTTCTGCGTCGTCATCTATGGTAGGAGGCTTGGTTGAAAAACTTTCTCTAGCTTTTTTGGTAGCGGCTAGTCTTTCTATTACAACTTGCGCAATTAATTTTCCAGCATTTTCATTCGGATTGGCTTGTAAAATACTTTTCAACTTTGCTTCTGAAACATCAATTCGATAAAGTAGTTGTACTAATTTAGAAAAGTCTTCTTTAATCAATTCATTGATCATCGTTTCTAAATCGGGTGTCGATAATTTCTCTAGTGCCAATAAATTTATTTCCATCTACTTTAATTAAATTTTTCTATGACACCTAGGCTAAATAAAGCGAAGTCGTATTTAACAGGGTCCTTGGAATCCAAAGTTCGACAATAATTGGTTAATTCAATAGCAGTTTGCCAGTCTGTTTGGGTTCTTTTTAAAATACCTAAACCCCTTGAAACCCTTGCCACATGTACGTCAATGGGCATAATAAGTGCAGCAGGGCTTACGCTTTTCCATAAACCAAAATCTACCCCTTGTTTATCCTTTCTTACCATCCAGCGTAAAAACATATTTAATCTTTTACAAGTAGATCCCGTCAATGGACTAGCAATATGCTTCTTAGTTCTTGCAGGGGCTTCTTCCAAGGAGAAAAAATAATCTTGAAAATGTATGAGGGCTTGTTCTATTATATTATGTCTTTCAATAATTTTAGAAATGCTATTTTTAAAAAACGCAGTTTCTAAACTATCATTTTTACTATAATGCTTTTTAAAAAATTCAATACAATAGAGTAGGTCGGTATCGTTAAATGTTCTATGGGCAAATCCTAATAATTTTTTTAAATCTTTATCCTCATGTCCTATGCAAAAAGCATAGGGTGCATTGTCCATTCTTTCAAGTAATTCTTTAGATTTATTAATAATAGTGGTTCTATTCCCCCAGGCAAAAATGGCTGCAAAAAAACCTGCTATTTCAATATCCTGCTGCTTTGTAAATAAATGGGGAATACAGATAGGGTCCTTTCCAATAAATTCAATACGATTATACTGCTTTACTTTTTGGTCTAATAGTTTATGAATCTCATCCTTCATTACCCAATGGCTTGTGCTAAATCTGCTATTAAGTCGTCTGCATCTTCAATACCCACACTTAAGCGAATAAGCCCGTCAGATAAACCATTGGCAATTCTTTGTTCACGCGGGATAGAAGCATGTGTCATACTTGCTGGATGATTGATTAAAGACTCCACACCACCCAAGCTTTCTGCTAATGAAAATACTTTGGTGCTAGAGAGTACTTTAGTAGCCGCTTCAATGGTATCTGTTTTTAAAGTAAAGCTCATCATACCGCCAAAACCACGCATTTGTTTTTTAGCGGTAGCATGATTAGGATGATCCTCAAACCCACACCAGTATACCTTTCCTACTTTAGGATGTTGTCTTAAATAAGCAGCTACTTGAATACCATTTTCACAATGCCTTTGCATACGCACATGTAAAGTTTTTATTCCTCTTAACACTAAAAAGCAATCTTGAGGGCCTGGCACGGCGCCAGTACTTTTTTGAATAAAATATAATTGATCTCTTAAGGCCTGATCGTTCATCATTAAACAACCTTGAATGACATCGCTATGACCGCCTAAATATTTAGTAGCAGAGTGCATTACAATAGTGGCACCAAAATCAAGTGGATTTTGTAAATAGGGGGAGGCAAAAGTATTGTCTACACAAACCATGCAATTATGTCTTTTACCAATAGTTGATATCGCTTCTATATCACTAATGTTCATCAGTGGATTAGTAGGCGTTTCTAACCAAATTAATTTTGTCTTTTCTGTCATGGCCTTTTCTACATTCGTAGCATTGGAGGTATCGACATAAATAAATTTGATACCCATTTTTTCATGCACTTTTGAAAATAACCTGAAACTACCTCCATACATATCATGGGCAGCCACTACTTCATCTCCTGGTACTAATAAACGCATGACTGCATCTGTTGCTGCCACACCACTGGCAAAAGCTAATCCAAATTTTCCATTTTCAATCACTGCAAAAGCTTCTTCCAAAGCAAACCTTGTAGGGTTCTGGCTTCTTGCATACTCATAGCCCTGATGTACGCCAGGAGCGGATTGTACATAGGTAGAGGTTTGATAAATAGGCGTCATGATGGCGCCGGTACTTGGATCCGGATGCGCACCTGCGTGAATATATTTTGTAGCTAGTTTCATTTGTAAATTTTAAGTTTTTTAAAAAAGTATTTTTATTATTTTATTTTTTTCAAATTCATTTAATTCTATTCTATTCTATATAATTCAATAGTATTATTAATTAGACAACCTTATTTCCATTTTTAAACATTCTATAAGAATAAATAGTAGGTACCAGTACCATTATAACCATAGCTATAAAAAATATAACAAAAGAAGCGACTGAACTAAAGACCAAACCAGC